>CAUOWW010000052.1:0-11854 GCA_963508345.1 uncultured bacterium | reverse complement strand
TTCTCCTTTTCGTCTATTTAAGATAATAGGCTAGCTCCACAAGAAAACCGACGCGGCGTTGCGTGGCAATGCAACCGAGCGTGTCGCAACCTCTTGCATCAAAGCTAAGGCTGTAATTTACAGCACCATAATAGAATAACACAAAGCCCCTGCGATTGCAAGGGATTTGTTGCTGTTTTTTCGTTTTTTTACGATGAAACTGTTTTCCTATTTTTTTCTTTTTAAAACTAGGAATTTTCTTCTATATAAAGTGGGTTCTCTTGACATCAAATTTATCTTCTGATTGGTCCACTAAGATGTCCGCCCTTGACTCGGTTTCTTTATAGTATCGCAGATACTGCTCTCGTCTCATCTGATGACTAGCTAATATAAAGGATGCATCGCTATTTCTTACAGTCGTATCTCGAGCTAGACGCCTCTTTAATTCAGTCTCCTCATCTGTGTAGAAACAAATGGTTTTATCAAAGAGTTCCTTGGGTAGAAAGCCCACAGACATCCCTTCGACTATCAGAATTGGTTTTGCTCCATACAAGACCTCGCTAGCCTTCCAAGGTTCTTCAATTGTTAAGAGATCCACACCCGCCTGTAAGGCTAGGATATCTCTCTGCAAACTCGCCAGTTCATACGCCACTGGCAGACAAGCTGTCACCTTTTGATCTGGCGCTTGCTTTGGTACTACCAGATGACGTTCTGAAGTGATATAAGGATCTGTTTCTAGCAAATTCACTGTAGTAGAATCTAAAGATTGGTACAATTCCTGTGCAAAGGTTGATTTACCCGAAGCCCCATGACCGTATATTCCCAGTGTTCTGACTTTGCCCTTTTCTATTTCTGAAACAAGCTGGTCTATTAAGTCTTTTCTCTTCATTCTCTCTTCACCTGTTCATAGCTTTCTTTTCCATCATTGAGTTTGTCCCAAATCACTACTTGCCCACTTTTGAGGGATTTTTGAACATCGATAATTCGTTGATTGGAAGAACCTCGAAACTGGAGCATGAGATTTCTCTTAGTTCGGTCATACCGTCCATCGACAAGGATGTCAATTAGCGATAAGAGTTCCAATTTGTCTGGAGTCTCCAGCATCATCTCTTCCCAAGTATAGCCCGTCCAGGACCAGATGTCTTTATCTGGCAATTCCTTTCGGATGCGTTTAACTAGAGGCAAGAGAATGCCCGTATTGAGAAAAGGCTCTCCTCCCAGCAAGGTCAATCCTTGAACATAGGGCTGGGCAAGGTCTGCCATGATTTGTTCTTCTAATTCTGCTGTATAGGGAATGCCAGCATTGAACGACCAGGTAGCTACATTATAGCACCCCTCGCAGTGAAACATGCAGCCTGATACATAGAGAGAGTTGCGCACACCTTCTCCATCGACAAAGTTAAAGGCCTTGTAGTCGATGATACGCCCCTGACTGAGTTCCTCGCTTTTCCATTCTTGTGGTTTTGGATTATTCATTCGCTACCTCTATCCAATAACGTTCGACTCCATTACGAACATCCTCAATGAGACCTCCATTTGCTAGGATGACTGCTCGACTAGCAGGATTATTCACGCTACAGGTCACCAGAGCTTTCTTGATGTTCTTTTCCTTAGCAACTTGCAAGCCCTGACGGAGAGTTTCCTTAGCATAACCCTTGCCTCTTTCTGACGGACGAATGGAGTAGCCAATGTGACCAGCATAATTCAATAAACCCTCATTCAGTCTCAATCGCAGATTCAAAAAACCTAGAGCACGGCCTACATCATCAAATGATACAAATTGAATAGAAGGAACACGATTTTCAGGCAAGTTTATTCCCATCTCTTTTTGCACATTTGTTTCCAACCATTCTTCATACACAAAGTTCTCTGTATCCCAGAATCCTCCATCATGAGCTGATTGGCTATTTTCAAACTCTGCCATCATCTCTAAAACTGTTGCTTTATCTGCTAATCTTGGTCTGCGTAGTTCCATTTTCACCTCCCACTAAGAGAAAAGCGAGAGAAATCCCTCACTTTTTCTTATTCTTATTTAAAAATTGTTCTCTGAGGTTGAGCAAGCGTTCTTTTTTGCTCACTCCACCTTTCGAATGCTTTTCATGATAACGGGTCACTTGTGCACGCCCCTTATCATCTAATTGATACTTTCCCATTTCAGTTCTTTCTAATTTGTTACTTGATGGCCAGCTATTTTAATCGTTGAGCCATTCATATGTTTGACACGCGCTGCGATTTCCTTGTGACGCCCATTAACCATAGGTCTTGCTTGAGGATTGCCTAAATAGCCACAAGTCCGTTTAACAACGTCTACTGTTTTAGGGTCGCTATTGCCACAGTTTGGACAAGCAAATCCTCTCTCAGTTGGTTCAAAATCCCCTTCAAAGTCACACTTGTAGCAACGGTCAATCGGAGTATTGGTTCCTAGATAGCCCACGCGGTCATAGGCATAGTCCCAAACAGCTTCCAAGGCTTTTGGATTTTGCTGGAGGACTGGATACTCACAATAATGAATGAAACCACCTGACGCACCTGCTTCTGGATAGACTTTTTCAAAATCCAGTTTTTCAAACGGTGTTGGATTTTTACGAACATCATAGTGAAAAGAGTTGGTGTAGTATTCCTTGTCTGTGATATCAGGAATAGAGCCGAACTTGTCTGTATCTAGTCTACAGAAACGGTCTGTCAAACTTTCAGATGGTGTTGAATAGATAGAGAAATGGTAGCCATATTGGTCAGACCACTCTTCTACACGGCGTTTCATATCGCGAATGATATCCAGCGTGAATTCCTTAGCATCTGGATTGCTTTCCCAACTATTTCCAAAGAAGACAGTAGCTACTTCGTACAAACCGATGTAACCCAGCGAAACAGTTGCGCGACGATTCTTAAAGAGCTGGTCAACACTTTCTTCTTTACCTAGACGATGGCCAAAAGCACCGTATTGATACAGGATAGGAGCATTTGCTGGTGTTGCTTCCTTGGTTCGTTCGACACGATAAACCAGAGCATCTTCCGCAATGTTCATTCGCTCGTTGAAGATTTCCCAGAACTTATTTATATCACCTTCAGACTCTAGAGCAATACGAGGCAGGTTAACCGTCACAACTCCTAGGTTCATGCGACCTGAATTGACTTCTACACCATTTTCATCCTTCCATCCTTGAAGGAACGAACGGCAACCCATAGGAACCTTGAAGGAGCCTGTCAAGTCAACAACCTTATCATAAGACAAGACGTCTGGATACATCCGCTTGGTTGCACACTCAAGAGCCAACTGCTTGATGTCGTAGTTGGGAGTTCCTTCCTCTAAATTGAGTCCTCTTTTTAGCGTAAAGATGAGTTTTGGGAAGATAGCTGTACGGTGTTCTGAACCAAGCCCATTGATACGAATGTTTAAAATTGCCTTTTGAATTTCACGCTCAAAACGATTGGTTCCCAGACCAAAACCTAGCGAAGTAAAAGGTGTTTGCCCATTTGAAGTGAAGAGAGTGTTGATTTCATACTCAAGAGATTGCATGGCATCATAGATGTCCTTTTGCGTTTTCTTCCAGGCATAATCTTCCCGTTTGTCATGTAAGACCCATTCTTCCGCATCCTTAAGGTGTTTTTTGTAATTCTTCTCTGCATAAGGTGCCAAAATCTCATCGATACGGTCAGCTGAACAACCTCCGTACTGGCTAGAAGCAACGTTGGCGATGATTTGGGAAATTTGAGCTGTCGCAGTCTGGATAGACTTGGGACTCTCTACCTCTGCATTTCCAATCTTAAAACCATTTTCCAACATACTCTTGAAGTCAATCAAACAGCAGTTGGTCATAGGGGTATAGGGACTGTAGTCCAAATCGTGATAGTGGATATCCCCTTTTTGGTGGGCATTGGCTACATGCTTAGGAAGCATTTGCAGTCCGATTGACTTTCCAACAATCCCTGCCGTCAAATCACGCTGGGTATTAAAGACATCGCTGTCTTTATTGGCATTTTCATTGACAACTGCCTGGTCTTTGTTGAGAAGTTTATGGATGCTAAAGTTAATATCCGTCGCTTTCGAGCGTTCAAAATCCCTTTGTGTCCGATAAGTGATATACTCCTCAGCCAAGGCATATTCTTTGGATTCAAGGAGTTCATGTTCTACGATATTTTGAATTTCGTAAATCTTAACCCCTTGTGGAAAGCGACTATGAATTTCTGTGACAATTCGCTCGGTCAGAGCATTGAGGCGTTTTTCGACCAAGGGTGTCACATCCATAACCTTGTCTGCCGCCTTGTGGAGAGCCTTGTCAATCTTGTCCACATCAAATACAACACGTCTCCCATCTCGTTTCTCGACGAAGAGAGTTGGCAAAATTGTAATTTTTTCTTCTAGTGCAATCATATGCATGCTCTTTTCTAAAATGTTCTTTCTAAAAAGTATTATACCACTCTAAAAAGAAAAATCAATATCTTGTGTTAAAAATCCTAAAATTTTTAAAAATACACAAGATATTGATTTTGTTATTTAATTTTATAGACTTTAAACTCTGAGTAATCGGTCTTTACTTGTTGGTAACTTTCTTTCAAGATTGTTTCTACTTCAGACCAGACTGGCACCTTGTCATTCACAAGAAGCATCTTGGGTTGATTTTCTTTTAAATCATTAATCAAACTAGTTTTATTTTCTTCTGTATTCGTGTAGAGAAGAGGTGACGAGAACATGGATCCAGCCAAACGCTGGCTTTCTTTATAGATCTGAACATGAGAATCCCAGATATAGATTTGGTCTCCCTCACTCGTCTCTTGTTTTATTCTATCTACTACTTGATATTGCTCACTATAAGAAGCTGGATGCAAGACAAAACGAGCTACAAAAGGAACTGCAATTAGATAAACCACTACTAGAATCGGTAAGTAGAGATTTCCCCTCATAAATTTTTTCCATAAAGTTGGAACTTCCTCTCTTCTCCGACGACGTGCTATCCTTCCCGAGTGTTCCCCACGAATACTGGTCATCAAAAGAAGGAGTAAAAATGGAAGGATTAGAATCAAACGCGAACCATGAAGAGGTTCTTGAGAAAAAAGCAACAAGGCTAGTCCAAATAAGAAAACAGAGCTAGCTGGTACTGAGATGACATATAATCTAGATGCTTTAGATTGGAACAAACCGAGGAAAATAAGAATGAAAGCTCCTAATCCAAAGGTTAATAGACCATAGAATAAAGTATTTTCTACTAACTGGGGATTAGTAAAAGTAATCATAGAAGTAAATGAATACAAAAATCTACTTAAAGCCTCTCCAAAACCTCCTGAAATGATGACATAGTAGCCTAAAGGATAAAATAGGAGAGAAAAACCAAGTGCTGTCGCAAAAAATTGATAAATTCCATGTATAAAGCGTCCATGTCCAATATTAAAGACCAATAAACCTACAGTTATCGCTACAATAAATAGAAGACTAGTTAGGGGTTCTATGAAAAATGATAGAGCCAAGAAAATCCCCAAACGTAAAAATCCTTTATCGTGATTAGGATTTGCCAGATAGCCTGCTACTAAAGAAAAGCCTGCAAATAAGAATGGGAGAGCTACAATCGTAGCATAGCCTCCTCCAAAACCAAGACCAGATACCAAAATATAAAATATCGTTAGGAGTTGTTTAGCTTGATTCCTTTGTCCCGTCAGATAGTCAGTTGCAGAAAAAAGGAAATAACCTCCTCCTAAGAGGGCTAGCCATTCTACCAAGGCAAAAAGGATGCCTCCTTGGGTAATATAAAGTAGTAAATAATAAAGAAGACCTTGACTTGCATAATAGCTACTGTAGAGCTGTCCTCCCTGATGCAAAGCCCACCCTATATACAAATCCTGAGCCTGAGAGGGACTTACCATATCTAAAAGTAAAGGTACCACCACAGAAAAAACCGTTGCAATCGTACTTCCAATGATGAGTCTGAAAAACGGGAAAGCTACCTGCTCTTCTTTTTCTACATGAGATTCAAGGTTCCTATCCAATCTATTTTCAATTTCATTACTCTGTATCGTTTCGGATACTTCTTCGATTCTGCCATATACAGCCATGTCGTTTCTCCTATTCAATTTATCTGTCTTAGTATATCAAAAAGACCTAGAATTGTCAGCTTGCGATGGCTGTTTGAGTGATTTTTTGCATAGTTTCACAAAGATTTCAATTTCTCGAAATCGGTGTAAATGTGTCTGTTTAAATATCGTGATATAGTTCAATTCTTTCTGAGTTAGCATCTTTCCTCCTACATCTTCTTATTCGTAAAAGACAAGAAAAATAGGACTGGATTGTATCCTAAGTCCTAGATTTCTTATAAGATAGGGGCAAATAACTGGGCAATTTCCTTAATCAATTTTTGGTACCAGCTATTTTTTATCGTATGAGCAAAAATTTCTTGCGATACTGAAAAAATCTCCTCAAAATCTTTTTGAATCTCTGTGATTAATTCCGTTTTATATAACAAAACTGCATTTTCATAGTGGTGAAGCAAACTTCTGTAATCTAAGTTAATGGTTCCAACTGCAGCAAAATCCTTATCTACTAAGATTTGTTTACTGTGAATGAAGCCTGGACTATACTCAAAAATTCTTACTCCTGCCGATAACAAATCCGAATAAGCCCCTCTTGTGATGAGTTGGATTAATTTTTTATCTGGAATGAAAGGGGCCACGATGCGGACATCAACACCTCTCATAGCCGCGTTTTTAATACTCTCTGTTAAGTCATAGTCAATAATCAAATAAGGAGTTGTAATATAGACTGAATCAGTGGCTTGATTGATCAAGCTTTGATAGACTTTTTTCCCTACCTGAGTACGGAAGATGGGCTTGGGTCCACTACCGTAAGGAATGCAGAGACCTTGGCTAGAACGAGGTTGATTTTCCAAGTGATACTGGTCAAAATCGCTGATTTCCCCACGATTGATGTACCAAGTCATCAAAAAGAGACGGGTTAGAGCCTTGACACCAGGGCCATCTATGCGAATCCCACTGTCCTTCCAATAGCCAAAGCGTTCTACATGATTGATGTACTCATCGGCTAAGTTAATCCCTCCTGTATAGGCTACCTGACCATCTATGACAAGGATTTTACGATGGTCCCTATTGTTGTAAGCCACCGTCAAACGAGGAATCACCTTGTTAAATTTATGGGCTTCAATTCCTCGACTACGAAGCTGAATGGTATAGTCGCCAGGTAAAGTCGCCATACAGCCGATATCATCATAGAGCATCTTGATCTCTACACCCTGAGCTGCCTTTTGCTCTAGTATATCTAGTATGCTATTCCACATCAGACCTTCTTCGACAATATAGTACTCTAGAAAGATAAATTTCTCAGCTTTCTTGAGGTCTTCCAACATATGTTGCCACATTCTTTCACCTGAAGAAAAGAATTGTGAGTCGGTTCGATCATATACATCGGCATTGCTATCCATACTCAACAAAGATTTGATAACTCCATAAGCCGCCTTATCATCTTCCTTCAATTTCTGGCGGAGTGCTTTACTGTTATCCTCCCGAAAATGCATGGAACCAAGTCTGTTCAACTGCTTGATTTCTTTTTTGGACAATCGCCTTTCACCAAACATTAGATAGAGCAAAGGACCAATAACAGGAACAAAAGTCACCACTAGCCACATTACTTTGCTTTCAGGCGCCATTGAACGATTGACAATTGCGACAATAGTTGCCATACTCATAAAGATTAAGAGAATCACCCAAAGAATAGGAGCCATGCGCCCTAAATAAAGAAAGAGACCAAAAACAAGAGAAAGTTCAAGTAGCATAATCAAAAGACTAAAGCCATACTTGGACATCAATAATTGAAATTTCCTATATTTCATATCCCCTCCTTGATAGTTTGAATGCTAAAAACAGGTAATTGATACTAGTATAACGCAGATATTCGATAGAAGGCAAGTATTTATCATCATTTTCTAAGTAAAAGTAAAAGAGACCGACAAATCCAGTCTCCTTCTAGTCTATTTTGATAAAACGATACGATCTGAAGCGTCTCTATCCATATCGTCAATAATCATCTGATTTCCATTAATTGCATAAATCTTGGCATCATCCCCAATAATCATGCGTTGATTGGCGGCATCGAAGTTAACCTGCTTGATTTCTTGATCTCCGTCAGTTTCTACCTGTGTCCATGTACCAGTTGTTCCAGTCACCACTAAAGTGATACGGTCTCCTTCGTCCTGACCAGTATAAGTTCCATCAATATTAGTTGGTTGAGCTGTAACTGTATTTTGTGAAGAACTTGTTGCTGCCTGGTTTGTATTTTCTGTAGAAGATGAAACAGCAGGTTGTGATTGCTGAGTTTGTTGTGTTTGTTGTGTTTGCGAGTGAGTTGCTGGTTGTTGAACTCTTTGTGAACAAGCTACTAAGAGACTAAGACTTGCTAGAGAAGCAAGAGAAAGTGTGAATGTTTTTAATTTCATGATGAATTTCCTTTCTTCTACCAATTTATAGAAAAATTTCCTTCTAATTAGTAGTCCTTCTAGTATAACAAGTTCAAAAAATGTGGTCAATTTATCTGCTCACGGTCCAGCAGGTAGCTCCGTACTTCTGAGATAAAATAGAGAGACCCTGTAACGAACAGCAAGTCTTGAGTATCTGCTCTTTCTTCGAAACTGCTGATAAATTCGCAATAAGAAGGAATTACATCGTAACCTGTTATATCTGTCTCATCTAAAGAACCCTGATAATCAAAGCCAGTTACCTTGAGTTCCATCTGAGGCAAATTCTCGGTCAGATAACCTAACATCCCTTGATAATCCTTACGTTTCAAGGCTCCAAATAGGATTTGAGGACGATAACCTTCCTGCTCTTTTTCTTTGATAAATTCAACCAAGCGAGTCAAGGCAGGGAGGTTATGAGCACCATCCAAATAAATCTGAGGGCGAATACGCTCCAAACGACCAGCCCAATAGGTTTGCACTAAAGCCTGTCTTACAGCCTGCTCATCAATAGATTCCTTTCCTTCTCTCATAAAGAGAAGAAAAGTTTGCAACGCCAAGGCCGCATTCTCCTGCTGATAAGCTCCTTCTAAGCCTATTTTCAACTGTGAAAGAGTACCCAAAGAACTTGAAAAATCACCATTCAGCATTGAAAAATCCTGACCTGCCTTATAAAGGTCAACAGACAAAGAGTCTGATTTTTTCTGACAAACAAGCCTAGCTTCTGAAGGCAACTTAGCAATCACTGCCTTTTTACCAACCTTAAAAATACCAGCTTTCTGCTCTGCAATTGCTTCTAGACTATCGCCCAGAGTCTCCTGATGGTCAAGTCCGATGGAAGTGATGACAGCAATCTCTCCAGTTACCACATTGGTCGTGTCAAGTAAGCCACCAATTCCCACTTCTAGTAAAACCAAATCCACCTCTTGCTCTCTAAAATAAAGAAAAGCAATCAAAGTCAGCAATTCAAAAAAGGACAACTGATCATGGGTTTGCAGAAGCGTTTTCTCCATCTCCTTGACCTGATTAGCCAAACGGATGAAGTCTGCATCAGCTATTGGTTGCCCGTTAATGCAGATTCGATCATTGATAGAGACGATATGAGGGGAGGTAAAAGTCGCAACTTTTTTGCCATGCCCCATAAATAACTCCCTCATGAAAGCAATGGTAGAACCTTTTCCATTAGTTCCTGTTACGTGGATAATAGGATAAGACTTCTCGGGATTCCCCAACAAATCCACCGCTTCTTGCATTCGGCCCAAACCTGATCGAAAATTCAAACCAATCCTACTATGGAGCCATTCTTCTACTTCAAACATATACATCTCCTTGACAAAAGTCCAATCAATTACCACATCAAAGCATGATGACTAATAAAAACAAGGTCAGGATTTTCGTCCCGACCTCTTACCTGGTTAGCTAATAACTAGCTACTATGAATGTTAACGTGGGCTAAAAACATCCACTGGATGTTCCAACTCTTCTAATTTCTAGGAGTTGGGGTAAAAATATCCCCCGTACTTACTGACGGTTTTTATTTTTAGCGTCAGGCTAAAAACGTCCACAGGACTTACCAGCTCTTTTTTATTTCAAAGAGCTGGGCTAAAAACATCCACTGGATGTTCCAACTCTTCCCAATTTCTGGGAGTTGGGCTGATACAGTCTCCCAGACTGTATCACTCCTCCATAAAGCTGTTGAAGACTTCTTCAATCATGTTCCATTCGTCTTCTGAGTCTTCTGGGATTGGTTGCAATTCGCCTTCTGTTCCATCTTCGTTTTCGATGAATGAATAAGCTTGGATTTCAACTTCGCCGTTTTCATCTTCTTCTGCGTTAACTGGCACTAGAAGAACATAGTTTTTACCAAATTCTTCTTTTCCGTCAATGGTCAAAAGGATTTCAAACAAGGTTTCATTTCCTTGCTCATCTACTAGTGTGATTAATTCACGTTCTTCGTGGTCGTGGTTATGATCGTGTGACATAGCCTCTCCTTTATATTAAAATTTTCTATCTAAATAATTTTGTAAAATCAGCTGAGCTGCTAACTTATCAATGACTTTTTTACGCTTATTGCGACTGATATCTGCTTGTTCAATCAACATGCGCTCTGCGGCAACTGTTGTCAAGCGTTCATCCTGATAGTCTACTGGTAAACCAAAAAGCTCTTCTAGCTTGGCTCCGTATGCTTGACTAGCTTCCACGCGCGGTCCGCTTGTATTGTTCATGTTTTTAGGCAAGCCCACTACAAATCGTTCCACCTTGTAAGTATCAACCAACTCTTTAACGCGATCAAAACCAAATTGGCCTTGTTCCTCATTGATTTGGATGATTTCAAGACCTTGAGCTGTAAAACCGAGCGGATCGCTAATGGCCACCCCTACCGTTTTTGAACCGACGTCCAATCCCATAATTCTCATAGGTTATAGATCGACTCCTTGTCCTTTAAGGTAGTAACGGACCAATTCCTCAACGATTTCATCACGCTCATATTTACGGATTTGATTTCGTGCATTATTATAACGAGGAACGTAGGCAGGGTCTCCACTCAATACGTAACCAACGATTTGGTTAATTGGGTTGTAGCCCTTATCGTTCAACGAAGCATAGACATCAGTCAAAGTTTCGCTAATTTCTTTTTTATTGGAATCGTCCAATTTAAAACGTACTGTTTCTTCAGTAAATCCCATTCTAACACCCTCTTTCCTTAGAATAGTACCATTATAGCATAATTCCTTACGTTCTACAATTCAGGCAGTCTATTTATTTGGATTTTCTACTGTTCTGTCGCGCCATTTGCCAATCTATCTGAAATATATTTGCTTGGTTCATTCTTCAAGAGATTCTCTAAACCAATGTTCTTCAAATATTCTAACTGAGAAGCCTTCTTGACATCCAGAACTTGAAAATCAAAACTAGTCGTTGTTTGAAGTTCTGTTGCACTCAATAGTTTGGTTTCAAGCTTAAATCCTGCTAATTTACGAGCTTCTATGATGGCCTCATCCTTCTCCTCTGCCTCGAGCAGAGCTTTTTGAGTTTCTTCCACTCCATGTTGGTCGATATAAGTCTTCAACTCATCAGAAACTGGACGTTTTTGTTGGATGGTTAGGCTCAAAAAAGTCTTGTCTTTATAAGTAATAGTTTGAGTTTGCTGGCTACCATCATCTGACTTGGGCAAGACCAAAGTTTTAGTTACAACTGTATTCTTCTCAGCATTTTCAATAACTGGCAATGCTGACTGAAGCGTATCCTTTTCTGTTTTTGTAGCTGGTCCAGTTTCTTTTTTCTGTCCACAACCAACCAGGACAAAAAGGAAAGCTAGACTAACAAGAACTATTTTTTTCATTTCTTTCTTCTTTCTTTTTGAGATTAATACTCAATGAAAATCAAAGAGCAAACTAGGAAACTAGCCGCAGGCTGCTCAA
>CAUOWW010000051.1:0-12114 GCA_963508345.1 uncultured bacterium | reverse complement strand
TTCATTATAACATGCTTGGTTGGAGAAGACAAGAAAGAGGCTGTCAATCGACCAACCTCTGATATTCTCTTTCACTAACTACCTTTTATAATTTAAGTCAAGTTAGAAGATTTTTGACAACATAGCTACATACCCTCGCCCAATTCAATGATACGATGACATTGTTGGGCTACATAAGCATCGTGGGTCACAATAATAACTGTTTTCCCCTCGCGATTCATCTCTAAGAGAAACTTCAAGACCAAATCTCTATTTTCAGGATCCAGAGAACCTGTTGGTTCATCGGCTAAAATCAGCTGGCTAGGTTTTAAGATGGCTCTAGCAACTGCAATTCGTTGTTGCTCCCCACCAGACAACTCGGAAACCTTTTGATGCAAAGTAGCTGACAAACCTACTCTCTCTAAAATCTCTTCCACCTTTTTGAGCTTGTCTTTCTTAGACAATTTCACATATTTCAGCGCCAACATAAGATTGTACTCAACCGTTTCATCATCAATCAGGGCAAAATTTTGAAACAGATAAGAGATATGCTCACGGATTATTGTTTGTGACTTAGCAGAATTGACCGCTAGATTTGTCTGACCAAAAATCTCATACCGTCCGCTATAATCACCATCTATCAAACCTAATAAATTTAACAAGGTCGACTTACCACTACCACTTTTTCCAACGATGGCAACCAAATCTCCCTGATCAATCCTGAGAGACAAGTGATCCAAAATCACTTTTCCTCCAATGGTTTTGGTAATATTTTCTAACTCAATCATAAGATGCCCCCTTTCAATAATTCTACTAGACTTCTTTTCTCCATCCTAGAAGCCAAGACTAGCACAAATAGTATATCCAGACATGTAAAGCCTGCAAACAGCAGGAGTGGCAAGAGCGCATGGGCAAAGAAAATCAATATTAGAAGAGGGAGACTATAGCCCAGCAAGAGCAGAACTAAGAGAGGACGATAGCGATCGACCAGTTTCCACCCCATAAACTTCTTGGTAATGATATCTGTTCGCTTCAATAAGAAAGTTGTTACTAATAAGAAGTAGGAAATCATCATGCTAAGGAGACCAAACAAAGCAAAGAGTATATTAAAATTTCGAACTGCATCTCGATAAGAATCTACTTTCTCTTGTTGAATGGCTTGAATCGATGAAAATTTTAAATAATTCCCATCTAATAATTTCTCAACTAACTCCGTAATCACTTTTTGATTTTGTTCTGTATTTTCAACTTTCATCGGATTGTTTAAACCTGTCGTTGACAAGCGAGTCTTTTCTTCCCACATCATGTCCTGATCATTTACCAGACTAATGATTGGATTGTGGAGGTTTTCCTTTCGCTCATTATTATAAGGGAAGAAAGACCAATCTCCTTCATAGTAGGCAATTTCTACATCCATATCTTCTATCCTTTGCTTTTGCTGATCTTCATACCTCATAGAAAGATAGGCGATGGATTTTCCCAAGAACTGATTCTTGCCTTCTTGTCCTTTATCACTGGCTGGCATCAAAATAACTTTTTTAGTGCTGGTATCTGGTAACTTGAATCCCTTGCTCTTTAGAAAATTGCTATTAGCATAGTAAACATCTACCTTATCAGGCAGTTGGTACTGCTGCACTTGTTCTGCTTTGATGACTGGTTTGATAGGAAGACTCGCACTTCGAACATAATTTACTTGTATTTTTGCTAGCAAATCTTGATAAAATTGGTAGAAATAATCTATAGATTTCCCTGACCCTGCTAGCTCTTCTTGCCACAGGTTATCATTGAGTTGGAAGGTTTCTAAGGTCAAGTAATTCCCTTGGCTTACCCACTGTTGCTGATAAGCAAGTTCTTTGTTTTCTTGTTCTAGACTTCTGCCCACCCCAATCAGTAAGGCCGTCAGTAAAATAGTTGTCCCTATTTTCATCACATAATTGAAGATAAGACCAAGTTTGACAGATGAAAAACCTTTCAACATGGAACTAACTGTCATTTTCTGAATCATCAGGTAGGTCAGCCAACTGATGAACAAATACAACTGTAAAAGCAGAAATTGGGATAAGAGTAAACTTGGGAACAGAAGTTTTGGCCTGTAGTCCAGCACTAAAAATAGTCCCAAGTCAATGACAAGACTTCCACCTAAGAGAAGATAAAAATTAGTCTTTACAAAACCAGCTAAAATCGCCCCGCTTTGAAAACCAAGTAACTTTTGAACCCCCACTCGTTTCATCTCCATCATCGGCTGATAAACTGTTACTAACACAAGAAGTAAAATAGCCAAGACAAAAACAATGGCAGATAAAAGCAAATCTCGATTTATGACTTCCACTGCACTTTTATAGATAGGCTCTAGCAAGGTAGCCTGGTCTATCTTGAAAAAATCGCTCCATTTCTGTACAATCCTATCCTTATCCATCTCTTGTGTAGAAGTTATCGTATAGCGACCATTTAAACTACGAGATGTATCCTTGATATAGGTTTGAAAAGTTATAAGCTGAATAGGCTTGGCTTTTAGAAAGGTCGGTATCGTACCAAGTTTATTAGAAATTTCTTTATTACTGTAGACTCCTTTACCATCTGTGGTAAAATCAAGAGAAGAAATCCCAAACTCTTGGTAGGGGAAGGTATCTTTATCAAAAACACCAGACTTGATTACCTCATCACCACTGTCTGTTTTGATGATGGAGACCTTGTACTCCTTTGATACATCCTCAAAAAATCGAAGAACAGACGCTGCAGGTTCGTTAATATCTTTCAAATACAAATCCAAAGAATCTACAGTCTTTCCCATTTCCCGAATCCGAACCGCTTCACGTGTGTAGTTTATATTAAAAACAAAAAAAGTGGTACACAGCAACAGCAGAAACATACAAAGATGACTGATTTTTTTCATAGAGATACCTCCCATGAAGAGACGAGGCTAGCAAAAACTAGCTTCCTAATAAAACCACACTGTCATTCCAATTTTGAACACAATCAAATTGAAAGGAATACTGTGTTGTTTTTGAATTTTTGAACGTTCAGAGATTCGTTTTTTGGGGTAATTGTCTATCAGAATGTTCTTTTATCTGTCAATAATCCTAGAAAATCTTGTCGTTTCAAGTCTGAGAAATGTTTGGTAGAAAGACTTCCTTTTTGAAGTCCATCATCTCTGACTTGCAAATAATAGCTCTGTTGACTTGTTTTAATTGTCAAAAAATCGCCAAATACAAAAGCTCTTTTCCAGTTGCGAATCTCAAATTCTTTCATCTCTGATTTTGGAATGCGGATAAGTCCTTGTCGCAAATCACGATGATGCTCACTTGTGAAAGTCATACCATTTCCAAGATTTCTTATCAGTAGTTTGTCTGGAGTCACCATCACCAGCGCTATTTTAGTTAAGAGAATTTCAACTGTTGGTGGTAAAATTGCTAGATTAAACCAGGGATGTAGGTAACGATAAGCTAAGAAATAGTGAGGCTCCTCACCCAATCCTAGTTGTTTATATAAGGTCTTGACTTCACTATCTAACCTCGTTTCAAAAGACACATCCGAATGCTCTTCTTCCTTCTTCTGATTAAAATAACGCATCCAAACTAGGAAGCCTATAAAGACTATGATAAATATTCCTGATAAAAGATATTTTAAATTGTAGTTCATCACTTAACCTCCTGATTCACTACTCTGCCTCAAGTAGAGGCCTATTTATTTTGAAAATAGTTCCATCACAACTTTAAATAAGACTGGTGTCATTAAAATTAGGATAATTCCTATCACAAATATCATGACTACTCGAAAAAGTTCCTTATTTTTAAACATTTTTCCACCCCTTTTCTAGCTACATCATAATTCTCGACTAAATACAAAGTTAAGAATACCGTTTTTGGTAGCGTTTACACAACTAGTTTCACTTATATTATAAATCAACATATATAACCTGTCAAGTAATCAAGGTATAGAATTAAATATTTTTAAAAAGAAGAATTATAGTTATATTTCGCACATAAAAAAGATAGCTTTTGCTATCCTTATACATTCTCTGACTACTTATCCATCAGATATTGTTCTACCTTTAGTGCCATAACTTCATTATTTTCAATTAGATAAAGCACCTTAGCTTTCATATAATAGTCCTTAGCAACAGAGATAGCAAGATTTTCTGTTACATTTCCCAACAAACAATATAAATCTGCTAGCCTAAAGCTACTATGATACTTGTTACAAAATTCAATCATCTCCAATAATATCGCTCTGGACTTGTCCATCTCCTCCTGTTTCCAAAGGTGGTAACAATAATTGTATTTTATTTTGATATACAACTCAATTTGTTCACGCACACTGGTATCGATTTTTGAAAGAGCTACGGAAACCTGTTCATATAGTTGTTCAAATTTCTCCTTATCCTCATCATAGCCTAAGAAAATCAGCAGGGTATTCAAAATATACAAGTAGTCCACTTTCTCAATACTAATCCTACTGAGGATGTCTTCTATTTTTGAAATAGCTAGTTTTAATTGATGTTCACATTGATAGGTTAGAATGGCATCTATCCAGTCCAGATAAATCTTTTCATCAAAAGATAAAGAAGTCTGTTGCTTTCTCTCTCCCTCAAAAGCATATTTCAAAGAGGCATAATCTTGATTTTCCAACAATGTTTCAGACAATCTCTTGAAAGCAGACAAGCCTAGAAACTCTTTCGAAATTTCTCCTGAAAAGAAATAGTCCATATTTAAGCCCATTTTTTCAGATAATTTATATAACAAATCTGCTCCTGGCATATATTTGCCTTGTTCCATTCGACTTATCTGAGTTTGTTGGCAAATTCCTTCTGCCAATTCTTTTTGCGACCAGCCCAGCTCTTTTCGCTTATTTTTTAATCTTGTTGCTAATAATGCATGCATGCTAACCACCACTATTTATATTCTATAAAAACATTATACTACTTTTTTGAGAAGATTATGTCATATTGTCTACAAAGAGTGAACAGACTTCTTAAAATGTAAGAAAAAAGAGCTATTAAAAGCTCTTCCCCTATTTCTTAATACCAGCCGTTATTAAGCCAGAAGTTTTTAGCGGCTGTCCATGAACCGTAACGTCCTGCAACATAAGCATCTGCTACACGTTCTTGGTTTTCAGCTGAGTAGTCACCGTTCAAGTATGAATCTGTCAATTGGTAACGTCCGATATAACGTCCGTTTGTAGCTGTGTAGCTACCGCCTGATTCTTTTTGTGCAATCCATTCTTTAGCTTCTGCTTCAGATCCGCTTACAGTTGCAGCTGGTGCTGAAGCTTCTGTTGATACAACTGTTTCTTCTACTACTGCTTCGCTTGCTACTGGAGCTTCTTCCACTACTTCTGTAGTTTCTACTACTGGCGCTGAAACAGTTTCATCTTGAGCTGCTGGAGCTTCATAAGTCGTTGAAGCTGGTGCTACTGGGGCTACAGGACCATCGATAACCAACTCTTGACCAACATAAATCAAATGAATGTTGTCAATGTGATTGTTTTCTGCCAATTTCTCAACAGTTGTGTTGTGAGTTTCAGCGATTTCTGAAAGTGTATCACCTTCTTTAACTGTGTAAGTTGATGATTCTTGAGCAGATACAAATGATGGAGCAAATACTGCAAACAAGGCAGCTACTCCTGCAAGAGTTGTTTTAATCTTTTTAGTTGTTGATTTCATATTCGAAAATTCTCCTTCTTTCTATAGTTCTATGATACCCTTTAAATATTACCGTTTCTTGACACTTTTATGTAGAAATATTACAAAATTATTTTTTATTTCCCTAAAGAAGCTATTTTTTGTCATAAAAGATACTATTTTTATGCTATTTAAGGTATTAGAAAGGTTTTCATCCGCAATTAAAGCCAAGACCTTCATTCTTTGATATAATAGAGATAAGAATTTTTATAAGGGGAAACTGATGAAATCACTTCGTTTTCAATCTGTCTTTGATATCATCGGACCAGTTATGATTGGCCCATCTAGTAGCCATACTGCTGGTGCTGTTCGTATTGGGAAGATTGTCTCTTCTATTTTTGATGATACTCCGACAGAAGTCGAATTCCAACTTTTTAACTCATTTGCCAAAACCTATCGTGGTCACGGAACAGACCTAGCCCTTGTTGCAGGTATTTTGGGCATGGATACAGATGATCCTGAAATCCCAAATAGTCTGGAGATTGCCCACAAGCGTGGTATCAAGATTGTCTGGACCATTCAGAAAGACAGTAATGCTCCTCACCCCAACACCACTAAAATTACCGTCAAAAATGCTCACAAAACCATCAGTGTAACTGGTATTTCAATCGGTGGCGGGAATATTCAGGTAACCGAACTCAATGGCTTTGCCGTCTCTCTCAATATGAATACACCGACTATCATCATCGTTCATCAAGATATTCCAGGTATGATTGCCCTCGTAACAGAGGCTCTTTCACGCTATGGTATCAATATCGCCCAGATGAATGTCACTCGTGAAAAAGCTGGTGAAAAAGCCATTATGATTATCGAAGTTGACAGTCGCAACTGTGATGAGGCCATCGAAGAAATTCGAAAAATCCCTCATCTCCACAATGTCAATTTCTTTAAATAGGAGGAAGCATGTTTTATTCTATCAAAGAATTGGTCGAGCAGGCAGAACTGGACTTTCAAGGAAATGTCGCAGAACTCATGATTACAACAGAGTTTGAATTGACCGGTCGTGAACGTGAAGAAGTCTTCCTTCTCATGGAACGCAATCTGGAAGTCATGAAAGCCTCTGTCCAACTTGGCCTCAATGAAAATAAATCTCGTAGTGGCCTGACAGGTGGAGATGCTGCCAAATTGGATCATTACATCAAAAATGGAAAAACTTTATCAGATTACACGATTCTCTCTGCTGCCCGAAATGCCATTGCAGTCAATGAGCACAATGCCAAAATGGGTTTGGTCTGCGCTACTCCGACCGCAGGAAGTGCTGGCTGTCTCCCTTCCGTTCTCACTGCTGCTATTGAAAAATTAGACCTCAACCACGAGCAACAGCTGGATTTCCTCTTTGCTGCCGGTGCCTTTGGACTAGTCATCGCAAACAACGCCTCTATCTCGGGTGCTGAGGGCGGTTGCCAAGCTGAGGTTGGTTCAGCCTCTGCTATGAGCGCTGCCGCCTTGACTCTAGCTGCAGGCGGAACACCTTATCAGGCCAGCCAGGCTATTGCCTTTGTCATTAAAAACATGCTAGGCCTCATCTGTGACCCTGTTGCAGGTTTGGTCGAAGTTCCCTGCGTCAAACGCAATGCCATGGGAGCTAGCTTTGCCTTCATCGCAGCAGATATGGCCTTGGCAGGTATCGAATCTAAAATCCCTGTGGATGAAGTTATCGATGCCATGTACCAAGTAGGAGCAAGCATGCCAACTGCCTTTCGTGAAACAGCTGAAGGTGGACTCGCTGCTACCCCAACTGGTCGTCGCCTCCAAAAAGAAATTTTCGGAGAATAAGCTTATCAAATAGGAGAAACCATGACCTCTATCACAGCTATCTTTTTCGATCTGGATGGAACCCTCGTTGACAGTTCTATCGGGATTCACAATGCCTTTACTCATACTTTTAAGAAACTGGGGGTGCCTAGTCCTGATGCCAAAACCATTCGTAGTTTTATGGGACCGCCTCTCGAAAGTAGTTTTGCGACCTGCCTTTCCAAAGAACAAATTTCTGAGGCTGTCCAGATATACCGTTCTTACTACAAGGCAAAAGGCATCTATGAAGCTCAACTCTTTCCCCAGATTGTAGACTTGCTTGAGAAGTTATCGAGCAATTACCCTCTTTATATCACCACGACAAAGAATGCTCCAACCGCTCAAGACATGACTAAAAACTTGGGAATCCATCATTTCTTTGATGGCATTTATGGTTCCAGCCCTGAAGCACCCCATAAGGCCGATGTCATTCGCCAAGCCTTACAGACACATCAACTAGCCCCTCAACAAGCCATCATCATCGGAGATACCAAGTTTGATATGCTGGGAGCTCAAGAAACAGGCATTCAGAAATTGGCCGTCACTTGGGGATTTGGAGAGCAGGCAGATTTGCTAAACTATCAACCTGATTATATCGCCCACAAACCCCTACAAGTTTTAGAGTATTTTCAATAACATAGACTGGGCGACAACCCCATTTCAGAAGAAAATGAGTCAATCTATACATAACAAAACGCATAGTATCAAGCTATTCTGAACTGATAATATGCGTTTTCTTTTTTATTCAACGTGAGTTGTTTGATTGGCAAAGGCGATAATAGCTTGTTTCAACTCATCTCCACTGAGAGTGCGGAACTCTTCAATCTTTTGATCGATGGTTTCTAGAGGCATGACATTAACCTTACCAACGAAAATCTTATCCATAACTTGATTATCAACCAGTTCGGTTGACACCAAGAGTTCTTCGTAGAGTTTTTCACCTGGACGGATTCCAACTTCAACGATTGGAATTTCACTTTCGGTGTGTCCACTTAGAAGGACCATTTTCTTGGCCAAGTCATAAATCTTGACTGGTTTGCCCATATCAAGGATAAAGACTTCTCCATCCTTGGCATAAGCACCAGCATGGATAACCAAACGGCTAGCTTCTGGAATAGTCATAAAGTAACGGGTCATGCGGAAGTCTGTCACCGTTACAGGACCACCTTCAGCAATCTGGCGTTCAAAGACTGGAATGACACTACCACGGCTACCAAGAACATTTCCAAAACGAACTGCACAGTAGGTTGATTGGCTACGTTGGTTAAAGCCAGTGACAATCAACTCAGCCACGCGCTTGGTTGCTCCCATAACATTGGGTGGATTAACCGCCTTATCTGTCGAAATCATAACCATCTTAGGTACTTTGGCTTCATCAACAGCCCTAGCAACATTGTAGGTTCCACGGATATTGTTTTTGAAGGCTTCTTTTGGATTGCGCTCCATCATAGGAACGTGCTTGTGGGCAGCCGCATGATAAACAATAGCAGGCTTGTACTGCTCAAAGACTTGCAAGAGACGGTCATAGTCTTGAATGTCCGCAATCACAGGTACATAATCAATCCCTTGGAACTTGCGAATCAATTCATGATAAACAAGGTAGATTGAGTTTTCCCCATGACCAAGCAAGACAATGCGTTCAGGATTGAAACGACTAACTTGGCGACAGATTTCAGAACCGATTGAGCCACCAGCCCCTGTAACCAAGATTGTTTTTCCAGTTAGTTCTGTACCCAGACGCGATTCGTCAAGACGAATTTCCTGACGGCCCAAAAGGTCTGTGATATCAATCTTTTGGAAGCCTCCACCTGTTTGGTGAAGTCCCTGAACAACGGTTTCAACCTTAGGCATCTTGTAACATTTGACACCCAGCTTATTACACATCTGCAAGATACGCTCATATTCTGACGGATCAAGCGACGGAATCGCAACGATGACACGCTCGATTTGATGGCGTTTGGCTAATTCAGGCAGATTATCATAAGAGCCCAAAACAGGGATTCCACCAAGTTTTTGGCCCTTTTTCTTAGCATCCTTGTCCAAAATACCGACAAGTTCCAAATCACTGGTTGGATGTTGGTAGCTATCCATAAAGAGGGCCCCACCATCACCAGCACCAATCAAGAAAGTACGGCGGTGTTCTCCATCACCACTTCCTTTTTTGCGTCTGGAGTAGATTAACTGCCAAGTAATCCGTGGCAATAAAATCAAGAAGGTACTCAACAAGATAAAGAGCACGATAAAACGGATGGAGAAGAGTGGCAAGAAGGCATAGCAGATACTATATGATAAGACACTGCTCGCAGTCACACCAAAGAAGATTTTCATAAAATCTGTGATCTTGCTGTAACGACTAATACTAGCATTCAAGCCCCAAAATGCAATCATCAATTGATAAAACAAGAAGGCCAAACTCGTATAGATAATGTAGTCAACAGGGGCTGGATTAATCAATCCGTAAAATAAGATATAAGATACAATGATGGAAACCACCATACTCAAAATATCAAATATTCCCCAGAAAACCTGTTTTTGTTGTTTATTTAAAATTTCCACCAGATCAATCACATAATCTGTGAGTTTTTTATTCATAGGAATTTACTCCTCCTTAAAAGAGTCGAATAGGTATATTGTTATTATAACACTTTTTCTCTAGTTTACGATTTGCTACAATCTTTTACTTGCTTTTTCGTAACAGTTTCATAAAAATAAACTGTCGGACAAATCCTGGACAAAGGGCAACAAGCATCTGAATCGCAACACTCTTGGCGTATTCCATGTAAGAAATTTGTCCTCTCTTCAGCATGCGCTGACGAGCTTGACGATAGAGTTTGAGGTAGCGCAAACCACCACGACGTTCAAACATTCCTGCTCCGACACGAACCTGACACAAGATTTGATCCAGATTTCCAGTCTTGGCTCCTGCAGCAATCATATTGAGCCAGAGGAGGTCATCCTCCATATAAAGGCCATCCTCATAGTTGCCTGCCTTGAGAACCATGTCCTTCTTGAACATAACAGTCATGTGGTTAAAGGCACTTCTCATCCTTTGATAAGCTACAATATCTGCATGCTGGGTTGGAACACGACGGTAAGAAACAATCTCATCAGGATTGTCAATAAACTCTTCAATATGTCCACCTAATAGGTCGAGGTTGTCCTTCTCCATTAGCTGAAGCTGTTTCTCAAAACGATCTGGAACAGCTATATCATCCGTATCCATACGGGCAATAATATCATACTGGCACTGTAAAACACCGTATCGAAGAGCCAGACCCAAACCTTGATTTTCTTCTAAGGGGCAACGTTTCACTGGAATATCAGACTCAGCTTCCACCTGGTCTAATACCTGATAGAGCTCAGGAGTCAAAGGCCCATCCTCAACCAGAACCAACTCACTCGGTTTCAAGGTTTGATTTTGAATACTATTAATGGCATCTCTCAAAAATGTCGGATTTTCCTTTACATAGACCGACATCAAGACGCTGATTTTTTGCTTTTCAAGCACAGTTTTTCTCCAATATATAGATTTCCTTCCACTATTTTATCATAATTTTCAAGACTTTCCCATTTTTATCTTGAAAGCCAGAAACCTTACTTGACATTATAGGGAAAAAGCCTTAAAATAAGCTGTTATTAAAATCAGCTAGAAGAGGTATTTTATGAAAAAGCAATCACTCTTTTTTGTTCCAGGTATTATCCTGATTGGTGTTTCCTTGCGGACTCCTTTTACTGTTTTACCCATTATTTTGGGAGATATTTCGCAAGGGCTGGGGGTAGAAGTTAGTTCGCTTGGTGTCTTGACCAGCCTTCCTCTCCTCATGTTTACCCTCTTCTCGCTCTTTTCTACCCGACTGGCTCAGAAAATCGGCTTGGAGCATCTCTTCACCTATAGCCTCTTCTTCTTGACCATTGGCTCACTTATTCGACTAATCAATCTGCCCCTGCTCTATCTAGGAACCTTGATGGTTGGGGCAAGTATCGCAGTCATCAATGTTCTGCTTCCTAGTCTTATCCAAGCTAATCAACCAAAGAAAATTGGTTTTCTGACCACCTTATATGTAACTTCTATGGGGGTTGCGACGGCTCTGGCTTCCTATCTGGCTGTACCTATTACACAAGCCAGTTCTTGGAAAGGACTTATCATCCTCCTCACCCTGCTCTGTCTAGCAACTTTTTTGGTCTGGCTCCCAAATCACCGCTATAATCACAGACTGGCTCCACAAACCAAACAAAAAAGCAAAACAAAGGTTATGCGTAATAAACAGGTCTGGGCAGTGATTATCTTTGCAGGTTTTCAATCCTTGCTCTTTTACACTGCTATGACTTGGTTACCTACCATGGCCATCCATGCAGGCCTATCTAGTCACGAAGCTGGTTTACTAACTTCTATCTTCTCTCTGATTAGCATTCCTTTTTCAATGACTATCCCAAGCCTGACAACCAGTTTATCTACTCGTAACCGTCAGCTCATGCTCACTCTGGTTTCACTAGCTGGTGTGGTCGGCATTTCCATGCTCTTTTTCCCAATCAGTAATTTCTTTTACTGGCTTGCCATCCATCTCCTCATCGGAACCGCGACCAGCGCTCTCTTCCCTTATCTCATGGTCAACTTTTCACTCAAGACAAGCGCCCCTGAAAAGACTGCCCAATTGTCTGGC
>CAUOWW010000050.1:0-12638 GCA_963508345.1 uncultured bacterium | reverse complement strand
TCAGATAGCGACGACGTTGATGTTCATTTTGAATAAAAGAATTATTCAATTGTACGATATTTTTAGACATTTTCTTCTACCCGTGTTTCACTGATAATTTCATACATTCCTGCTGCATCTTCTTTTTTTGTACTATCCTTCATCTCCAGTACTTTTACAAGTAGCAACTTATTACCAAAACGAATTTCAACTTGGTCATTAACTTTCAAGTCCGTTGAACTTTTAGCCAAGATTCCATTTACCTTAATTCTGCCTTTATCTGCTACTTCTTTTGCGACTGTACGACGCTTGATAATTCTTGATACTTTTAAATATTTGTCTAATCTCATTTTTATTACCTCAAATTATTATTGTACCATTTTTATCCCTTTTATAGAAGAAAAATGTTAAAGGGAAATTGCTTCCTTTGATTCTTTTATCTCTAATAAGCTTTCTCCAAAAATGAGCAGACCTTCTAAAATTTCATAATCCTTCTTGTTTCGGATATCAAATACAACTTCCATTAATCCCTTATTCTCAGTTATGGCTGCTTTTAAATTCGTTTCGGATAAAGCTTTAAAATAATCTTGAGGCAAGAACAGTCGCTGAGTAATTTTTTCAAATTGAACTGTAATCTTATTTTCTTTTCTTTCCACACGTTCTACAAAGACCTTGTCCAAATATGACTTGACTAAACCAATCTCTAAAAGATAAGCAACCACATCTGGGTATTCTCCAAAGCGGTCCATCAATTCTTCCTGTAATTCTTCATAATTGACACGGTTGTCAATTTGACGAATTTTCTTGTAAATTTCAATCTTATGTCGTTGATCAGAAATATAAGTATCAGGAAGATAGGCATCAATTTGCAAAATCAACTCAGCATTCCCTCTGGTTCTTGTATTAGTGTTAGCATTACCGTTTCGTTTAGCAATAGCTTCTTCTAGTAACTGCGAATACAATTCAAAACCAACAGCATCAATAAAACCAGACTGGGATTTGCCTAAAAGATTTCCTGCTCCACGAATCGAAAGATCTCGCATAGCAATCTTAAATCCGGAGCCCAATTCTGTAAATCCTTTAATTGCTTCTAATCTCTTTTCAGAAACTTCACTGATTGATTTTTCTGGACGATACATGAGATAGGCATAAGCAATACGATTACTACGACCGACTCTTCCTCTTAACTGATACAAGGTTGACAAGCCCATATGGTCCGCATTTTCAATAAATAAAGTATTGGCATTTGGAATGTCCACCCCTGTCTCAATAATGGTAGTTGTCACCAAAATATCATACTGACCTTCAATGAAATCCAGTAGAGTATTTTCTAACTGAATCTCACTCATTTGCCCATGAACATAACCAATCGAAGCCTCTGGAATCAACTCCTGTAATTCTGAAACCTTCTGGTCAATCGTGTCAACTTTGTTGTACAGGTAGTAAACTTGACCTCCACGCTCCATTTCACGCAAGACCGCATCACGAATGACACTATCATTCTTTTCCAAAACATAGGTTTGCACTGGATAACGATTAGTCGGCGGAGTTTCAATAACAGACAAATCTCTGATTCCCAGCATAGACATATGGAGGGTACGAGGAATTGGCGTTGCTGTCAAGGTCAGGACATCTACTTGTTTTTTCAGTTCTTTCAAGGTTTCCTTATGCTTGACACCAAATCGCTGTTCCTCATCAATAATCATCAAGCCCAAATCAGCAAACACAACATCTTTTGACAAAACACGATGTGTTCCAATTAAAATATCAACTTGACCGTTTTTCAATTTTTCAAGTGTTTCAGTCTGCTCTTTTTTACTTCTAAAGCGACTCAACACATCAATATTAACTGCAAAATTTTGGAATCGTTCCTTAAAATTCGTATAGTGCTGTTGCGCTAAAACCGTCGTCGGAACTAGAACGACAACCTGTTTGTGATCATTGACTGCCTTAAAGGCTGCACGCATAGCAACTTCAGTCTTTCCAAAACCAACATCCCCAACTAAAAGTCGATCCATTGGCTGAGAAGCCTGCATATCTCTCTTAATTTCCTCAATACTACGAAGTTGATCATCCGTTTCAACATAAGGGAAGGCATCATCAAAAGCATGTTGATCTTCATCATCAGCTGAGAAAGCAAAACCCTTCAACTGGCTGCGCTCAGAATAAAGTTTGATTAAATCGTCAGCTATATCCTCTACCTGGTTCTTAACTTTTTGCTTGGCTTTTTTGAAATGACCGTCATTTAATTTATTGAGTTTAGGTGCTTTACCGTCACTTGAAACGTATTTGGAAAGTAGATGAATCTGTTCCACTGGGATAGAGATTTGATCCCCATTTTGGTATTGAACACTGACATAATCACGGTGAATTCCTTTGATTTCAATGGTTTCAATTCCTAAGTATTGACCAATTCCATGAATGTGGTGAACAACGTAGTCCCCTTTTTCAAGTTCATTATAATCTTTTAAGCGCTCTGCATTTGAAACATGTTGTCTTCGAAAACGACGTTTTAATTTCTTTTGAAAAATCTCATGTTCAGTAATCACCAGAATTTTTTCATCTACAAAATGAAAACCATGTCTGAGATTGCCCTCAATTAAGTTTACAGATTCTTGACAGATTCTTGACTTATCTCTAGAATCCAATTTAATCTGATATTCCTCTAACACATCCTCCAGTGTTTTACTCCCCATTGAATTGCTAGACTGCAGGATAATAGTATAATCCATTTTTTTGTATCTCTCAATTTCTTCTTTTAGAAAAGAAAATTGATTGAAAAACTCCTGCATAGGATATTGATTAAATTGATAAATTTGGTCAAACTTGAGATTTCCTAACCCCTTTTGTAGATTAGAAAAAAAGGTCACTGGACTCTGTTTTTTATAGATTTGCTCTGTATCTGCAAAATACTGCATCTCAGAAAATGCTTTACTATTCTGTAATTCTTCTGTAAAGTATTGCGCTAATTCTCTTTCAAATACTTCATACTGATTCATTAATTTTTGATAATCATCAAAGAATATTGGAGTATCTTTTTCAATATAGTCAAAAACAGTCCATGTCTTGTCATAACACAAAGATAAAAATTTCCGTGAATCAGAATGAATTTGTTTTTGGTGAAAACTTGAAAGAATTTCTTCTAGGTATGATTTTAAAATAGGTGATAAAGTTTTTGAAATCTGTTTTTCTAAAGCTGACTGTCCTCGTTGATAATCCTTTTCTCTCAAAAGCATATCACTAGCTGGAAAGATAGTAAGTTCTGTCTGATTTTCTTTCGATAATTGTGTTTCGACTTCAAATGACCTGATACCATCGACTTCATCACCAAAAAACTCAATTCGGTAAGGTTCTAACTGGGATATTTCAAAAATATCTAAAATATCTCCTCGAAGACTAAATTCTCCTTGAGTTTGTACTTGTGTAACTTTTCGATAGCCTATTTCCTTTAACTGATGGATAAGCGCGTGTGGGTCATATTCTTCACCAACTGTGATTTTTACAATACTATCTTTGAATACATTGGGAGACGGTAAAATCAAGCGACTTGCTGCGATATTACATACTAAAATCCCTTTTTTAGACGGATCAGTCAAAAAACGCAAGGCTTCAACTCGTGAAATGATTTTTTCTTGTGAAGACATCAAAAACTCCACCATAGGGGAATCATCTACCAAAAATGGATAGACAAGTTCCTCACTCAAGATAGATAGAAGATCACTAACCATTCCTTCTGCTTCTCCATAAGTTGACGTCAATAACACAATCTTATCTTTCTGTCTCAAACTACTAGCAATTGCAAGAGCCTTAGTAGACGTTGATAAACCAAGTATTAGTTGTCTTTTCTTATTTGTTAAACTTTGATGCCATTTTTTGATCTGATCATTTTCTGAGAATAAATCTAATAAGGCCACCATTTATCCGTTATACCTCTGCATTGTTTTCTCAAAGTTTTTCTCTTGTAAATAGTAGTTTACAGAATCGTCAACTTTGTCAATAGACTGTAAAATACCAATATAATCATCCTTGTCAAACTTACTCAAAACATGGTGAACAACTGACACACCATTTTTAGGTCTTCCAATTCCAATCTTAACACGATTAAAGACCTGAGTCCCTATATGTTGAATAATAGACTTGATACCATTATGACCGCCTGCAGAGCCCTTTGCTCTTAAACGAATTTTCCCAATTTCCATGTCAAGGTCGTCGTAAATGATGAGTAAATCTTCAATATCCAAACCATAATAAGTTAATAAAGCATGAACCGCTTTTCCACTTTCATTCATAAATGTCGTTGGTTTGACAAGATAAATTTTTTCTCCATTTAGGAAAAAGGATGCTAGGTCAGCTTGAAATATCTTATCATGTGTAAAAGTGACATTCTGTTTCTTCGCTAGTTGGTCAATCAACATAAAACCAACATTGTGTTTTGTTTCAAAATATTTATCCCCTGGATTTCCTAATCCTACAAGTAATTTGGTCATTTATTTTTCCTTTCAAAAGCCAAAAGGGTTGGAATTTTTTTCCAACCTAATTGACACCATTTATTAATTTTTTAGACATTAAAGCGGAATTCCATGATATCGCCATCTTGAACGATATATTCTTTTCCTTCTTCACGCAAACGTCCAGCTTCTTTTACAGCCTTTTCAGATCCGTATTTCACTAGATCCTCATATGACATGGTTACTGCACGAATAAATCCTTTTTCAAAGTCTGAGTGAATAATTCCAGCTGCTTGAGGAGCCTTCATACCACGTTTGAAAGTCCAAGCACGAACTTCTTTTTCACCAGCTGTGAAGTAAGTTCCCAGTCCAAGTAAGTGGTAAGCTGCACGAGTCAACTTGTCAACTCCTGATTCTGTCAACCCAAGTGCTTCAAGAAACTCTTGCTTATCTTCATCGTCTAACTCAGAAATTTCTTCCTCAGCACGCGCAGAAATAACGACTACTTCAGCATTTTCTGTCGCTGCAAATTCACGAATTTGTTTGACATAGTCGATAGAATCTGGCTCTGAAACCACATCCTCATCTACATTGGCAACATAAAGAACTGGTTTAGTTGTCAAAAGGAAGAGACCTTTGACAACTTTTTGTTCTTCATCTGTAAATTCGATGGTGCGAGCTGATTTTCCATCTTCAAGGACTGGTTTAATCTTTTGAAGAACATTGAATTCTGCTACTGATTCTTTATCTTTTTGCGTACGTGCCATCTTTTCTACACGCGCATATCGTTTGTTCACTGATTCTAAGTCAGCAAGAATCAATTCTAGGTTAATGGTATCAATATCTGCAAGTGGATCCACAAAGGCGTCTTCACGTCCTTGCTCGCGCATCACATTTTCATCATCAAAAGCACGAACTACGTGAACAATCGCGTCTACTTCACGGATATTAGCCAAGAATTTATTCCCTAGCCCTTCTCCTTTTGAAGCTCCTTTTACAATCCCTGCAATATCTGTAAATTCAAATGTTGTTGGAACTGTCTTTTTAGGAGTAATCATTTCAGTCAATTTTTGTAGACGTTCATCTGGAACTTCAACCATTCCAACGTTTGGATCAATCGTCGCAAATGGATAGTTTGCAGCCTCTGCTCCTGCTTTTGTAATTGCATTAAATAGTGTTGATTTACCAACGTTTGGCAAACCAACGATACCTGCTGTTAAAGCCATATTTTCTCATTCTCCGTTTTCATTTCAATCCCTAATATTATAACACAAAAAGGGAAAACTTGCTAACCCTCTAACTAAGGGTTCTCAGTCAATAACTTTATTCATTTTTCGATCAAAATCATAGCGCCCCATCATGACAACATGGTCACAATTACTACATTTGATTTTGATATCTGCCCCTACACGCGTAATTTCCCAACGATTTGCTTTTTTACCTGTTGACTTGATTGTACAAGCATGTGGTTTTTTCATCTCAACAAAATTTCCAACTTGATACATACTACTCTCCTTTTCTTTTTCGATTATATCATAAAAGAGGCGAGCTAGGCTCAACCTCTTTCATTTAATTTGTACGAACTGGGGTGATAAGTTGCATGAAGTCCTCGTCAGTATCTGCTGGCACAAGAGTAAATGGACGAACAGCTGAGATAAAGCTAATGGTCACCTTTTCGCTATTTAAAGCTTTAAGTGAATCAATCAAGTAAGTTGGGTTGAAACTAATAGTCAAATCTTCACCAGTCACTTGATCAGTATCGATTTCTTCGTTTACTTTACCAACTTCTGGAGAGTGAACATGGGCGCTAACAACCCCATCTTTAATTTCAAGTTTCACAGTACCATTTTGAGTCGCACTTGATAAAAGACGAGCACGCTCCATTGACTGGCGTAAATTTACAACATCAAAAGTAATAGTAGTGTTAAAGTCTGTTGGAATCAAGCGATCTGTATCAGGATAGTTTCCTTCTAGGAGACGAGTATAGAAGCTAATATTTTCGCTTCTAAAGAGAATTTGGTTATTGGCAAAGAAAATCTCTACAGTTTCAATATCATCTGTAAATACCGCTGAAAATTCGCGTAGAGAACGGCTAGGAATGACAACATCAAAATCATCACTATTTTTCTCAAGCGTTAATTTTTTCTGGCTTAGACGATGAGAGTCTGTTGCCACTGTTTTTAGCTCTTTGTGCTGACTCAATACAAAATGAACACCTGTTAAAATTGGACGACTCTCTTGTGCACTTGCAGCAAAGGCTGTTTCATTAATAATTTTCTTGAGTAATTTTGTTTCAAGTATTAAAGGAGTACTTGCTGAAATTTCTTGGATTCGTGGATATTGTTCGCTATCTTTTCCTTTTAGGGTAATTTCTGATTTACCGCTGGTTAAAACAATTTGATTTTGTTCAATTTCTTTAAAATCAAGAGTCACATCAGGTAGACTAGATACCACATTGATAAAGAAAGAAGCTTCAAGAAGGATCGAACCTAAAGAAGTAATTAACAAACCAGCATCTTCATTTTTTTGAGAAATAAAATTTTCAATTGAAATTTGACCATTTGAACCAATTAAAGTAACACCTTCATTGGTCACGTCAATTTTTACTGTTGATAAGATAGGAATGGCATTTTTAGAACTAATAGCTCTCTTAGTTGTATTTAATGCTTGTAGAAATAAATTTTTATTAATTGAAAAATGAATCATGGATTCTCCTTTATTTATTTTTAGTATTAGAAGGATAATAGTAATAATAGAGTCTGTGAAATCTGTGGAAAACAGACTTTAAACAAGTCATATCAAGTTTTTTGGATTGTTTAAAAAATGTGGATAAAAAAGATAAAAAAGTAAAAGTTATCCACAAGTTATTTAATTTTCTTTTTGATTGATTCAATTTCTAAACGTAAATTATCGTCTTCATCAATCAAAGATTTAATTTTGGCATGGGCATGAATGACTGTTGTATGGTCTTTTCCACCAAATTCCTTCCCAATTTTTGGAAGACTATTATCTGTTAGTTCTCTAGATAAATACATGGCTACTTGACGGGCTAAAACAATATTTTGAAGGCGTCTACTTCCCTTCATTTCTTTGACACTGACACCATAAAAGTTACCAACTTCATTTTGTATTTTATCAATTGGGATGACGAGTATTTGGCTAACATCTTGTTTTCGAGCTCTAATAGCTTCTGCAGCAACATCAATTGTAATATCTTTGATTTTCTTTACCCTAGCAACTAAAGTGATATCATTAATTGCACCTTCAAGATCGCGAACATTTGAATCAAATTGACCTGCTAAGTATTCTAAAGTATCGCTTTGGAAATTGTAATTCAAATGTTCAGTTTTGCTTTGTAGAATGGCAATACGCGTTTCAAATTCAGGAGGTGTAATATGCTGGGTTAATCCCCAACTAAAGCGTGTGACAAGTCTTTCTTCAAGTCCTTCCAGATGTTTTGGACTTCTGTCACTGGTTAGGACAATTTGTTTTTGCTTGTCGTGCAGTGCATTAAAGGTATTGAAAAATTCTTCTTGTGTTGCAACTTTTTTTCCGCTGAGTGACTGGATATCATCGATTAACAAAAGATCGAGACTACGATAGGTCTTTTTAAACTTTTCCATTTCCCCAAGTCTTAGGTGATCAAGAAAGTCATTAATAAAGCTTTCAGCAGGGATATATTTAACACGCGCATCAGGAATGTTTTTTAGAATTTCGTTACCAATAGCATTTAATAGGTGAGTCTTACCAAGACCTGGACCTCCATATATAAAAAGAGGGTTATAGGTCAAAGCTAAATCTTCTGAAACAGCTAAAGCAGCAGATTTTGCCCAAACATTTCCATCCCCTTGGATAAAATTATCAAAGGTATACTTTTCTTTTAATCCAGTATCTGAATAAGGAATAGATGCTAACTTTGGACTATAGTCATAAAGAGTTGAATTTGTAGCTTCTTCAACTTGTGAGATAGTCGTATCTTGAGGTTTGGTGAAAATGTAGTGGGGAGTTATTTCAGCATCATAAATTTCAAACCCAGCAACAACAATAATATCTTTTAGTTGTTTTTCCCAGACCATTTCCATTTCAGATCGTGGTAAAAATATAGTAGCAACATTTTCCTCTACCTTAATGAGTTCAGCTTGAATAGCATAGAAATCATACATGGATCGAGTCAGTCTTTCTTGAGCAAATTCTAATATACGATTCCAAAATTGTTTTTCTTTCAATCCTTTCTCCTCCTTTACTATTTAAAAGTTTAATACTAGACCTATTTTACCATAGAAAACAAGAATTTTCCACAAGCTGTGAGAAATAATCCACAATGTTATCAAGTTTTATCCACAAGTTGGGGATAAAATCAGAAACTATTGATTTATTAAGATTTTTATTGAAAAAAACAGTGGATAATTATGTGAAATACAAAAATAAAAGAACAGCCTTATTTCAGGCTGTTGATAATTCTACTGTATTCTTCTTGATTTGAAAAAGAAATAATGATTTTTCCACTATCTTTTTTAGACAGTTTGATTTCTACATCTAATCCGAGTAGTTTCTTTAACTGTTCTTCTTCATTTTGTATGAAATAATCAGTTTTTTGTTGTTTCTTTTGTTTTTTATCTGTCAGAAGAGCTTCTAACTTCCTTACAGAAATGTCTTCCTCTATGATTCGTTGAAAGAAATAGTCTTGTTGTTCCTTATTCAAGCCAACTAGCGAACGTGCATGTGCTTGTGATAGTTTGCCATTTTCTACTTCTGAGAGGATCTGTTCTGGTAAGGAAAGCAAGCGAATAGAGTTGCTGATATAAGGACGAGACTTGCCCATTTTATCTGCAATTTCAGCATGGGTAAATCCTTTCTCTACGAGAGATTCATAGGCGCGTGCTTCTTCTATTGGATTTAAATTTTCTCTTTGTAAATTTTCAATGATAGACTGTATCATCATCTCTTGGTCTGAGAGTTGCTTCACAACAGCTGGGATAGACTTTAGACCAGCTAAAAGTGAAGCTCGATAGCGTCTCTCTCCTGCAAGGATTTCATAACCAATAACAGGAGATTGACGAACAATAATCGGTTGAATGACCCCATTTTCTTTGATAGACTGTGCTAGTTCATGTAGTTTTTCTCCATCAAATTCTTTTCGAGGTTGATAGGGATTTTTTTGTATATCCGTGATAGAAATCATTTCAAATTTTTCCATGATTCTACACTAACACATCTTTTCTATTATGTAAAGCTTTCTTTACATAGATGTCAATTAAGATTCTAAATCACCTGAACTCTTGTCAAGTTTAATAGATGTAGTTTCTTCTTTACCGTTGCGATAGTAAGTGATTTTAATGGTGTCTCCGATAGAATGATTGTAAAGAGCACTTTGTAAATCTGTTGATGAAGTAATCTCCTTGTCATCTACTTTTGTAATAACATCGTATTTTTCAAGGTGACCATTGGCAGGCATATTACTTTGCACAGAACGAACGACTACACCAGATGTTACATTGCTTGGAATATTCAATCTTCTAATATCACTTGTATTAATATTTGAGAGATTGACCATTTGGATGCCCAAAGCTGGACGCGTCACTTTTCCGTTCTTTTCTAACTGTTCAATAATATTGATAGCATCATTTGCAGGTATTGCGAAACCAAGGCCTTCTACAGATGTTCCTCCATTTGTGGCAATTTTACTTGAGGTAATTCCGATAACCTGCCCTTGAATATTGATCAGTGGGCCGCCAGAGTTACCTGGGTTAATAGCAGTATCAGTTTGGATAGCTTTTGTAGAAATGGCTTGTCCATCTTCAGATTTTAAAGATACATTTCGATTGAGACTAGATACGATACCTTGAGTGACAGTATTTGCATATTCAGAACCTAACGGGCTACCAATAGCAATAGCAGTTTCTCCTACGGTTAACTGACTAGAATCACCAAATTCAGCTACTGTTGTCACTTTTTCTGAAGAGATTTTAACGACAGCAATATCAGAGAAAGTATCAGCTCCGACGATTTCTCCAGGTACTTTAGTTCCATCTGACAAACGAATATCTACTTTGCTGGCACCATTTATAACGTGATTATTTGTGACAATATAAGCTTCTTTATCATTCTTTTTATAAATAACCCCAGATCCTTCACTAGAGATTTGCTGAGAATTCGTGTCAGTATCATCATTGCCAAATACGCTATTTTGTCTGTTTGCCGAATAAGTAATAACAGAAACAACAGCATCTTTTACTTTGTAAACAGACTGTGTTGTTGAATTTTCGTTCTTATAAGCAGTTTGTGTAATAGTACTATTGTTGTTAGAAGTACTTACAGTACTTTTTTGAGTTAGTTGGTTTATTGAAAAGCCACCCAAGGCTCCACTAATAAAGCTAATGACGATAACGACTAATAATTGAAACCATTTTTTGTAAAATCTTTGTAAATGTTTCATATTTGCCTCCATTTGATTTGAAATTACTGAAAGTATAAACTGACTAGCTTAATTATAACTTAAATACAAAAGTTTTTCACATATTGTGGATAACTTTCAAAAATCTGTGGTTTTCTCGGCTAAAATTAACCTTTTATTTTGTGAATAAGATGTGAAAAAATAGAGAATATGTTAGAATAGAGTCATGAAAATTAAAGTTGTAACAGTCGGGAAACTGAAAGAAAAGTATTTAAAAGATGGCATTGCAGAGTATTCAAAACGAATTTCTCGATTTGCTAAGCTTGAAATGATTGAGCTAGCAGATGAAAAAACACCAGATAGGGCTAGTGAGTCAGAAAATCAAAAGATTTTAGAAATAGAAGGTCAGAGAATTTTATCAAAAGTTGGTGACCGTGATTTCGTTATTGTCTTGGCTATAGAAGGGAAAACTTTCTCCTCGGAAGAATTTAGTAAGAATTTAGAAGAAGCTTCTATAAAAGGATTTTCTACTCTTACATTTATTATTGGAGGGAGTCTGGGATTAGCACAGGATGTAAAAAAGAGAGCCAATCTTTCTGTTAGTTTTGGTCGCTTAACCTTGCCCCATCAGTTAATGAGACTAGTCCTTGTTGAACAAATCTATCGCGCTTTTACGATTCAGCAGGGATCCCCCTATCATAAATAGAAAATTGACTTTTAATTGAATTTTTGGTAGAATAGTTGTGTTAGGTCTCATAGCTCAGCTGGATAGAGCATTCGCCTTCTAAGCGAACGGTCGCAGGTTCGAATCCTGCTGGGATCAATATAGTAGCAAAGCTGGGAATTTTCCCGGCTTTTTTCTTAAAAAAGTACACTTGGGGAGAAAAAAATGACAGTTGAGAGAATTTTATCTAAAATGAAATTCCATTTTGTATAATGGTTTTTGTAAGTTAGCTTACAAGAAAAAAACATTTTAGGAGGATTTTATTATGAAAAACACAGTTAAATTGGAACAGTTTGTAGCCTTGAAGGAAAAAGACTTGCAAAAGATTCAAGGTGGGGAGATGAGGAGATCAAATAATAATTTCTTTAATTTCTTAAGAAGAATATAAAGGAGTAGAAGAATGAATTTTTTCTTAGTAGTAGATTTTATAGTATATTTTTTTATTATTAGTCACAGTTACCGTTTAATTTGTAAAGGTCAAATAAATAGAAAAGAATTATTCTTTTTTGGTGCTTATACATTACTAGTAGAAGTAGTACTTGGCCTTCCCTTTTATCTTTTATATTTAGATGGGTTAGGGATTGCAACATTTTTATTTCCTTTGGGCTTATATTCCTATTTTCGATGGATTAAACAGTATGAGAGGGATAGAGGATTATTCCTAAGTTTACTACTATCTCTTTTATATGAGAGCACTCATAACTTTCTATCCGTAACTTTCTCCTCTATAACAGGAGATAATTTTGTTTTACAATATCATGACCCATTCTTTTTCGTTGTAACGGTATTGACTTATGTTGTTATCTTAAAAATCATTCATTATTTCCATCTAGAACTAAACTATTTTGATAAGGACTACCTCTATCCTTTCTTGAAAAAAGTATTTTTTGCCTTACTACTGCTACATATTGTATCTTTTGTTTCAGATATGGTAAGTACGATTAAACATTTGAATAGTTTTGGAAGTATTTTGTCATCTATCGTCTTTATCTCTCTATTTTTGACATTATTTGCAATGAATTCTTATAAAGAACAAAAGGAGAAAGAGATTGCTTTGAAGCAGAAGAAATTTGAACAGAAACATTTACAGAAT
>CAUOWW010000049.1:0-12722 GCA_963508345.1 uncultured bacterium | reverse complement strand
CAGCGATAACGATCCAGCCACTTTGGTGACCTTTCGTACCTTTAAGTTCAACGTTAGCAACTGCACCATTACCAAGAATGATCAAAAGAGCAGTAGCCAAAAATTCAGTGGCATATTTAATTGCCCATGTGAAATCCATTTGATAGATTCTCCTTAAAATTTTTTAGACAATCCTTATTCTATCAATTTTTATAGCTTTTAGCAACAGGTTTTCTAAAAGAATATATGAGAAAGCGGTTTTATTTCTTATAAGAAAACAAAAGGATTAAGGGAGTCTATTTCCTTAATCCGATAATTTCTTAAACCTGACGTTGTCCGAAATCTGCAATCATCTGATCCATTTCTTGTCGACTCGGAGTTGTCAGCATATACAGGTAATCTCCTTGAAGTTCCGCGAAGGCCGCTGGCATGATTTTTTTAACCTTGAACTGCTGGCTATATTTGGCAAGCAAGTCCTCCTCAGAATAAACATAGTGAGCATTTGCACGACGGGATGTAGCTAAACAATATTGAGCTTCAAAGTCTGACGCTGGGAACTCTTCTCCTGCTACAATAGCAGCATAGCCACGATAGAGGTCCAGGGAATGGGCAAAGTTATAAACATCAATGGTGAAACCACCTGCAGGGCGGTTATTATACTCAATGGCGATGTAATCGTCCCCTTCACGGAAGAACTCAATATGGAAGAACCGTTCTTTCATACCAAATTCTTTAACAATGTCCTCACCATATTTACGTAATTTGGGATCCATATCCTTGAGCACATAGTAGGAATTGTCCATCTTGTAAATCATGAGATCAAGTGGTGTATAGGCGTAGTCAAAGGTTGTTGAGAAGACAATCTTTCCATCCTTGTCTACAAGACCATCAAAGGTACAGATTTCACTAGACGTGACAAATTTCTCAAAGAAATAAATAGTTGAATGGTCCCACTCAGTCTTGAAGTGATTGATATCGTCCTCTGTCTCAAGCTTAAAGGTGGCGGCCGCTCCCACTCCATTGTCAGGTTTGGCAATCATTGGAAGGCCGATTTCATTCACTGCTTTATCCACATCTGCTTCCGTCTGGATAACAGCTCCAGGGACCACAGGAACACCTGCTTTTTTGAAAAGTTTCTTCATCTCAGACTTATATTTCGTCTTTTTGAGATCCTCTGGTTTGGCACCAAAGACATTGAATTGTTCTCTGAGTGTTGCATCCAGCTCAAGCCAGTATTCATTGTGGGATTCAATACGGTCAATTGGGCCATGTTTATAAAAGAGAAAAGCAACTGCACGTTTGACTTCATCTACATTTTCAAGATTGTCAACACGGAAATACTCCGTCAGGCTATTGCGTAAAGGCTCATCCAATTGCTCGTATGGTTCTTGACCAATTCCCAAGACGGTAATGCCTTTATTGGCTAGCTCAATTGTAAACTGTTGAAAGTTTTGCGGATAGTAGGGAGAAATAACAAGGTAATTCATAGGTAACTCCTTTTATAAATAGAGATTTCCAAGGAAATAAGGCATTTGTTTGCGCCACCATTCCCAGTCGTGGGCGACATCATGTCCCCACTCAGCAAACCAAGCAGGAATTTGTTTTTGATCAAATGCTTCTTTTAGCTTATAGTATGATGGTAGACCATCTTGCTCCCAAGCACCTAGCCCCGTACAGATGACAATCTCAGCCTGACGGTAGCGGTCGATAAACCAGCCGTCGTTTTGGTTCCAAATATAATCTACTGGCGAGTTTTGATAAATAGCATCGTCATTATAATAATCGCCGACAAAGAAGCGAGCATCATAAACTCCACTAAGAGCAATAATCTTAGTAAAAACATCTGGATGCTGAAGGAAAAAGTTTAAAGCATGGTAGGCTCCCATCGAGCAACCTGTTGTCATCATGCCATCAAACCAACCTGTCTTATGCTTGATAAAAGGAATAGCCTCCTCAATCACATAACGCTCGTAGGCACGGTGCATTTCCGCCTGGTCATGACCATTTTTCCAAGTAGCCAACCAGCTCTCACTGTCTACACTGGATAGAGTAAAGAACTGGACACGCCCCTCCTCGATAAAGGAAGCACAGGCATCAATCATGCCAAAATCATAGTATTCGTTGTGACTGCCTCCAGATGAAGCAAAGACCACAACTGGAATCCCAGCATGTCCATAACGGTTGAGGTACATTTCACGATTGAGGTGCCCACTCCAGTGGCTAAGATGTTCAATATGCATATTTTCTCCTTTCTTACTTTACCAGTTTTCTGCAAAAAATCTCAGACAGTCTGGTAAATTTTCCGACCAAGGAATCTCGCTGTGGATAGCACCCGACTGAACTTTCAAAATAAGATTATCCAAGCCTACTCCACCTGCAATCAAATCATGGTAATAACGAAGTGACGAGTCGATATAGGCTTGTTTGATATTACCAGCCATCAAGGTTTTGTCTGTATCATCCGCTTCTTCTGTTCCTACATAGATGAAGATACGCTGGTCAGGCGACAGTTTCTGGCGCTCGATATAGCGGTTAAAGGCTTCTTGGTGGAGCCAGTTAGCAGATGAAAAAACACCTAGACAACCAATTTGGTCTTGGTATTCCAAACCGATAAACTGGGTAATATTTCCTCCTAGTGAGGAACCAATCATAGCCGTATGCTGGCGGTCAGCTTTGGTACGGTAGGTCTCATCGATAAAAGGTTTGACCACCTCCATGACAAACTCGGCATACTCCACACCCTTACCGCCAAACTGCTGGCCTGGGATAGGAGATTCTTGAAACTTCCAAGCCGCATACTCATTCATCCGTCCCATACCATCATTATCTATAGCAACGACAATCATGCGACTGATATCAGGATTTCGTTTAATAGCTGGAATAATCTTCCATGAATGACCAATAAAGGATTCTTTACTATAAAAGACATTTTGCCCGTCATGAAAGTAAACAACAGGATAGGAACGATCCGTGTCTTTCTCATAATTTTTAGGAAGAAGAACACGTACACGGCGCTCCTTACCAGTATAAGGAACCTTAAGTTTGTGTTCTTTCATTTTTAAATAAAAGTAGGATTGATTCATTGTCAGAAAACTCTCTATATTCAAAATTTTATCTCATTATATCACAATTATAGAAAAAAAGTTAGCTTTGCTTCCATTTTTGGATTTAAAACTAACTTTTTCATTTATTTTTCTAAATTCTTTTGGATTTTTTGCATTAGAGGAGATTGTCAATCAAATCATCGACTTCATCTTTTTCAACTTGAGGTGTAATCTCAGTAATCATAATCCCTGCCACTGCTCGCTCAACTAATCCTTTAACATTCATCCGTTTTTCATACTGCTCTGCATTTTTAATCTTAGGATTGGTCTTAGGACGGTCAGGTGCAAAAATCGTACAGCAGTCTTCAAAAGGCTGGATAGAAATATCAAAGGTATCGATTGCCTGAGCGATGTCAATGATTTCCAACTTATCCATAGTAACCACAGGACGAATGACTGGAGTGCTGGTCACAGCGTTGATAGTCTGCATGCTTTCCAAGGTCTGGCTAGCTACTTGACCAAGACTTTCCCCATTGATGATAACCAAACCATTTCGTACCTCACGGATACGATCAGTAATTCGCATCATAAAACGGCGTGTTAAGGTCATAAGATAGGCTTCTGGTGCTTTAGCCTTGATTTCCTCTTGAATCTCTGTGAAAGGCACCTCGATAAACTGGATATTGCCCCCAAACTTGGTCAATTTACGAGTCAAGTCCTGCGCTTTTTTAAGAGCCCCTGGACTAGTATATGGTGGACTAGCAAAGTGAACCGCCTCAATATCTACCCCTCGTTTAAGAGCTAGATAACCTGCCACAGGTGAATCAATTCCTCCTGATAACATGAGCATGCCTTTACCAGAACTTCCCACAGGTAATCCTCCTGCTCCACGAAAAGTTTCATAGGAAATATAAGCCGCTTCCTCACGAATCTCAACCTGAAGATTAATATCTGGATTTTTCATCTGAGCTTTCACGTTTGGAATAGCCTTGAAAACAGCACTACCAAGAGTTTGATTGAGTTCACGACTATCAAGTTCAAAGGTGTGGTCGCTACGCTTACCAGTGATTTTAAAGGTCATCCCTTCCTTGTAAGTTTCTTTCATAATCTCTTGGACAGCAGACTTAAGAACTTCCACAGACTTTTCGACTTTATAAACGGGAGAGAAGTTTTGAATTCCAAATACTTGTTTGAGGGATTCTGCTACTGCGGTGTAATCAGCTCCATTGAGGTAAGCGTGGGCACGGTCGCGATCTGCGGTTACCTTAACTTGGGGATAGATAGACAAAACGTCTGAAATATTATTACGAAGTTTATTGATGAAGCGCATACGATTTTTGTGTTTGGTTGACAATTCTCCATAGCGAATCATAATTTCTGAATACTGCATAAATGCTCCTATCTTACTTTTCTAGTTTGATTGTAAATTAATTTTAGTTTGGTCAAAAACTGCTCGACCTGACTCATATCATTTTCAAGGTCTAGGCTAAGACGCACAGCTGACTGGGCCTTGTCCTTATCTACTCCCATGGCAATCAAAGTGCCTGCAGGCTTACCTGCCTTGGACGAACAAGCTGAAGTAGTAGAAATAAAAATATCATAGTCTTCAAAAGCGTGAACAACGACCTCACCTCGAACCCCCTTAATTCCAAAAGTCAGAATATGAGGGGCAAAGTCTTTCTCATCTGAAAAGACAAAAATATCTGGATAGTCCAGAAGAGCTTGGCGAATCACTGCCTTCATCTGTCCTGTCTTGCTTGTAAAGAAATCTAGCTTTTCCATGGACAAACGGAGAGCCTTGGCTGTCGCTGCAATCCCTGCTACATTTTCAGTTGTCGAACGATAATCTCGCTCCTGACCACCACCAGTTAAAAGAGGCGTAATTTTCTTGCCAGATTTGATATAGACAAAACCAACACCACGGACTCCGTGGAACTTGTGACTAGAGAAGGTCGCAAAATCCACTCGTTCTGTCAGATACTTTTCAGTTGGAATCTTGGCAAGCGCCTGAACCGCATCAACGTGGAAGGAAATAGTCGGCTTGTCTGCCAAGAGTTCTGAAATAGCCTCAATAGGTTGGATAGAGCCGATTTCATTGTTCACAGCCATGACAGAAATTAGGATTGTATCAGGTCGTATCAAACCTGCTAGCGCTTCAACATCCACAAATCCTTTGTTATCAACTGGAGCAAAATCCACTTCAAATCCTTGACTTTTCAACCAGAGGGCTGACTCTTTGACTGCAGGATGTTCAATGGCTGATACAATAATGTGCTTTCCAAACTGAGCTTTTTCAAAGGCTACACCCTTAATGACCCAGTTATCTCCTTCTGTTCCACCAGAGGTAAAGAAGATTTCATCGCTTTTCTTATCGATTAAATCCGCAATCTGTTGGCGAGAAGCATCTAAGATTCGTGTTGCCTGGTCTCCCAAACGATGGAGACTAGATGGATTTCCTAAAATTTTTGAAGCCACCTGCATATAGGTTTCAAGGGCTTCAGGATAGGGCTTGGTCGTCGCCGAATTATCAAAGTAAATCATGTTTTCTCACGCTTTCTAAAATCACTCCCTCTATTGTATCATGAAACGGAGCTTGCGACAAGAAAGGGCAATGTTTGCATTAATCTGAATAACATAAAATACTCTTGATACCATCATCAAGAGCATTCTTATTCATTCTATCTAACTTTGATTATTTCTGTTAAAAATCTAAAGAAAAGTAATTTTGTCCGCCCCAGAGATTAACCGCTCCCCAAGGCGAATTTACTCCTACACCTATATGGACTGTACCATTTGCGCGTTGACCATATGGAATCGAACTTTTCCAAGTGGAACGATTACTTATCGTATTAGGAAACCAAGCCCAGTCAGTGAAATACATATTTGACACACTGCCACTATAAGTATCAGAATAGCCAGAAGCATTAAAAGTCACATTAAGAACATTCAAGCCTACCAAGCTATAACCGTCTAAAGAACTAGACTTACTTACATAATCTGCATGTACTTGACTTAAAAATGTTAACTATGGGATAGCAAACACTACCACTATTATTTTCTTCATTATCTTATGTTTCATGATATCACCTCATCCATTCTTTCGGATAGTATCGACAACTGTTTGCCTACAAGTTGTGTATATAGGTAGTAAGCCACTTATTATCAGTACTGAGACTGATAATCCAATTAAGGTGAAAACGGAAGTTAGATAGAATTTAAAAACATCTGAAATTTCCAATTTAAGCACTTGCATTGCTAAAATGGAAAGAATGACGAGTAAACAACTTGCTAATATCGAAATCGTTTTACCATAACCAATTAATTCTTTTAAGAAAAGCCAAACAATATTTTGAGTACTGTATCCCAAAGATTTTAAAATCCCTACTTCAAAGCGTCGAGGACGATTGAGCAAAAAGAAAACAAAGGACAATACTGCGATGACAAGGATGAGTAAGACTAGGGATAGCAACATTAAAAATTGCCTGATATAGGTGAGTCCTTTATTAAATTCTTCGTAGTTTTCATATGATGATAAAATAGTAATTTGTGAAGAGATTGCTCTTATTCTACTCAATTCTTCAGGAATAGCACCGCTATCCTTTAGTAACACATGAATCGCACTCGGTATCCATGATTTCAAAGGAAAACCATCTAAAGCCATCTTCGTCATGGGATGCTGTTGAATTGCTTCATTTTGCAATTCTTCCATTTCAGCAATATTCATAAATAGGGTGTTCCCATAAGGGGAATATTCAAACGGATAACTTTTTTTAACAATCCCTAAAACAGGATATGTTTTATCCACTTTGACAAATAAATCGCCATCTCCTTTCAATATATTCCCCTCTTTCTCTATACTTGATTCATATAAAGAAATTGGAATATAAAAAGTCAGTGTCACGGTAGTTCCCGAAACTATATTCGGGAATTTTTCATCTGAAATGAATTGCTCAGATAGATAAATCCCTTTTTCACTGCTCCTATCAAAATACTCTATCTGCCTCTGTGTTGTATTTGTCTGATATAAGGGTTGAATTGAAAAATTTCTTGTCAAGCTTCTGGTCTGACCATCAATAGTCAAAGTTGGCTGAAAGTTCTTTTGAAGTTGTGAATAGTCTTTTGAATTATCAAACGTCATACCCAAAGAGAGAAACTCCATATAAGGCTTGACGGTTTGAATATTCTGACTTGTGCTAATTGAGGTGATTTCCTCCTTATCAAAACTGAGAAAATCATCCAACACTTTTGTAGTTTGTAAATGAAGCGAATCATTAATCACCAAGAAGCCATTTTCGAGCGAGTTGTTCACCAGTTGGTGATACTTATCTGCAAATAAGGACTGAAAGTTAATAGAGGTTACTGCTATAGCAACTACAAGAGCGATAAAAAACGCTAATAATCTAGGTAAAAAAGGCCTTCTATGTTTCAAAACGGATAGCTTCGTATGAGAAGACGACAAACAGGAGGACCACTTCTTAGAATCCTTTATCCCTTCATCAGAATTCAAAATAAGACAATTCCCAACTAATTTATGGTCTTTAAAATGAAGCTGAACATCTCCTATTGCAATCATCGCCTCATCATACGAAACAATCAATACAATTTTATGATATTTGTGAGCTAAATCAATTAACAAGGCGGAGACTTTTTCTCTATTTTCTTTATCCAAAGAACTTGTTGGTTCATCAGCTAAGATGAGAGTCTTTCCTGTAACTAAGGCTCTTGCGATTGTCACTCGTTGTTCTTCACCACCGGATAAATCTTCTGGATAAGCATGCTTTAAAGAAGAAATCTGTAAATCCGCCAATACTGTATCAATTTTACTTTCTATTTCATCTGGACTCAAGCCATAAAAGTTTAAAGCTAGTCTTAAATTTTCAAATACGGTCAAATCATTTATTAGATTTCGCCCCTGAAATACAAAGGCCACTTCTTCAGCTATAAAGACAGAGACTGATTTCTTATTTTCGATATCAATCTCTTTTCCATCGAAGAAATAAGAAACACTAGGGTCCGTAGCAGAGAGCAAACCAATTTTATTCAGTAAAGAAGACTTTCCTACGCCTGACTTCCCATATATTGTATATACTTTTCCCCTTTCAAATATCAAATCTGTTGGCTCTAGCAACCGCCTGCCTGCAAAAGAGAGGCTCAAATTTCTAATTTCGAACATATAACGCTCTCCTTTTTGAAATCGCTTTCTTTATTTTATTCTATTATAAGTCATATTTTATTTCAACTAATTACTGAAGTTCGTGTAGAAAAATCTCCTCTTTTTTTTAAGATTTTTTTAAAGAAATGAGGTATAATAAACTTTAATTAAAGGAGAGAATGTATGTCTAATTATCGTAGAAGCTCAAAACCAAAAACAGAACACATTAAAAAAGGCTTTACGGTCTTTCAAAAAACCGTTGCGACTATCGGTAGTATCCTTGGTTTGATTACCGCGAGTATCACTATCATGAACGCCTTGGATAATAACAAAAATACTAAAAAAGAACCTACGACAAGCCAGACGACAACAATTATCAAAGAAATTCAAAAGGAATCCCCTCAAGAAAACACCAGTCCCAATAAGGAAAATAACACTTCTCAAGAAAAAACACAGCAAGAAGAAACGCCAAAATCTAGCATCAAGGAAGAGAAAAAAGAAGAGCAGAAAACAGCAACTCAGGATTCTTCTACTCCTACTCCAAGTAAACCTACCACTGAAAATGAAAAACAACCCAATACTCCAACTTCAGAAAATAATACTCAATGAAAATCAAAGAGCAAACTAGGAAGCTAGCCGTAGGCAGTACTTGAGTACGGCAAGGCGAAGCTGACGTGGTTTGAAGAGATTTTCGAAGAGTATAAAAGTAATCAATAGCCAGTAAAATAGCTCCCTCCAAACTTGGAAAGAAGCTATTTTTTTATTGTTGTAAAACTTTTCTTGGTTTGGTACCTTCAGCTGGACCAATGACACCTGCCATCTCAAGTTCTTCCATGAGGCGGGTCGCACGGTTAAATCCAACTGATAAACGACGCTGAATCATGGATGCGCTGGCTTTCTGGGTCTCAATGACTAGAGCCTTGGCTTCTTCAAAAAGCGGATCTCCACCAGATTCACCATCTGAAAATTCTCCTTCATTTTCAGAAACCTCACCTGGATCAAAGCTCTCATCGTAGTCTGCATCTGCCTGAGCCTTGATATAGTTTACGATGCGTTCGACATCATCATCCGAGATAAAGGAGCCTTGAAGACGAACTGGATGATTTTCATCAATCGGTTTAAAGAGCATGTCTCCTCGACCAAGTAGTTTCTCAGCTCCATTTTCATCTAAAATAGTACGGGAGTCTGTCCCTGATGATACCGCAAAAGCCACTCGAGATGGGACATTGGCCTTGATCAGACCAGAAATGACGTCAACGGATGGACGCTGGGTTGCAAGAATCATGTGGATACCTGCAGCACGCGCCTTCTGTCCAAGACGGATGATAGCATCTTCCACTTCCTTGCTGGCCACCATCATAAGGTCAGCCAACTCATCCACAATCACGACAATGAGCGGTAGCGGAACCTGCTTGTACTCAGACTGGGAATTGAACTCTTCTACCTTGACATTAAAACCTGCAATATTCCTAACTCCCACCTTGGCAAAGAGTTCATAACGATTTTCCATTTCATCCACAACCTTTTGCAGGGCCTTGCTGGCTTTGCGTGGATTGGTCACAACTGGAATCAAGAGATGAGGAATGTCATTGTAAACAGACAACTCAACCATCTTGGGGTCAACCATCATAAATTTAACTTGGTCTGGTCTCGCCTTCATGAGGATACTAGCGATAATGCCGTTAACAGCTACTGACTTTCCTGAACCCGTTGAACCTGCGACTAGCAAGTGGGGCATTTTAGAAAGGTCAAATGCTCTTGCGGTACCATTAACAGCCTTCCCTAAAGGAATTTCCAAGAGATTTTCTGCTTTCGTTTGAGATTGTTCCCATAGTTCGCGGAAAGACACAGTTGCAATCTCGGAGTTGGGTACTTCTATTCCGACCAGAGATTTTCCAGGGATTGGTGCTTCAATCCGGACATCTTTGGCCGCCAAGGCAAGAGCGAGGTCGTCGGCTAGATTGGAAATGCGATTGACCCTTACACCAACTGCTGGCTTGACTTCATACTTGGTCACTGATGGCCCAATTTCGGCCCGTTCAACTGTTACCTTAATACCAAAGCTAGCAAAGGTTTCTTCTAGGATTTTGATGTTTTCTCTGACGATTTTCTTCTCTTTGGACTGGTCTTTTGGTTTATCTGGGGCAAAGAGTTGCAAGCTTGGAAGTTTGTATTCAAGAGCCTCCTTGGCTGAAAAATCGACCTGAACATCTTCATCATCAGAGCCATCTTCCTGTTCAGGGAATCCAAGTTCAGGTTGAGGCAGGATGATTTCTGGTTCTACCCACTCTTCTTCTGGAACAGGAGGAACGTCAAGCACAACATCACCAGTCAGAATTTCACCCGTTTCCATATCAACAGCAGGCAAATCGAGTAAGGCTTTTTCAGCTTCTTCTTGTTCTAATTTAGCCTCTTCCTCAGCCTTTTGGCGAGCTTTTTCTTCTTGTTTGACAAATCGTTCCTCTTTTCGACGCTCATGCCCTTCTCTCCATTTGGCAAATCCTCTACTGAAGAATTCAGCAATATCATAAACAGACCAAGGACTGATTAGGAGAGCGCCTGCTAAAATCAAGATAGAACCAATAAAGTAAGTACCGATATTTGAAAAAAGAAAGGCGGTTGGCATATAAAGAGCGACCCCAATCAAGCCCCCTCCAGCAAAACTGGTCGTTCGAAAACCAGTCAAATCCGTCACAACCTGAGCCATGGTTCCCTTTAGAACAGACTTGTCCAAGCCATATTTCCAAACTAAGTAGGCCTCAAAAATCAAGAGCAAACCTGTAAATATGGTGAAAAATCCAGATAGGAGTCCTTCCTGTTTTCGTATCCACTTGAAAAAGAAGAGATAGAGCAGGATGCCAAATATTGCCAGATAGGCTAGGCTACCCACCAGCAAGCGAATTAAATTGTAAAGAGTGATACCTGCAGCCCCTAATTTAAAGGCTGCGAAAATCAATAAAATCGCGATTCCCAAGGAAATCAACATCCGTTGAATCGCTTCTTTTCTTTCGAGTTCTGCTTTAGACGGTCTCCGTCTTGTTTTACTTGTATTCTTGTTTACCATTCTTCTATTATACCATATTTCACAGGCATTTCGGAAAGAGAAAAAGACTGCACCAAACGGTCCAATCTTCTTTATCATGATTATATTCAAAGTAATTGTTATTATATTTAAATAAGCAAAGTCTCAAAGTTTAGATTTTTAAGATTTCACTTCGAAATTTGTATTTTTTATTTCTTGTTTTCTATCTATTTCCCTATCCGCAACTTCCCAAACACAATCGAAATGTTTTTCCATCATAGAGATGAAATCTATTTCATCATTATTAGTTTTAAAAAAATCATCCTTTTTAGTAGTTTTACGTTCACCTATCAACACAAAATTGGTCTCCCAATTATATGGAGGCAGAGTAACTCTTAAAAAAGCCTTTATCGTCTTCATATTTTTCTTTTTTTTATAAACCAATATAAATGGCAAACGATATTGTGTTGAATAATAGCGAATTTCCATTTGTCCACTTTCTATATATTTGCTATATTTTTTAGTCACATCTTCAATTTCGATACTAATATTTGTGTCAGACTTTCGCAACCCTTCTTTATCCTCAAGTTCCTCTAAATCTGATAAAAAATTGGTATAGGTCTGAGAACACAAAAAACGAATTTTCATTCCATTATTCATAGCATTCTCTAATACAGTTCTATTTTCCGAAAAAAAATCAATGCCTGATATAAAAAGTAAATCCAATCTTTTAGTATTTTTACATAACTTTTTAATTTCTCTAGTCGAATGCTTTTTCTTTGCCACTACACCTTTAAATCCATACGATTTCATTTCTTTTGCAATACGAAAATCTCTTGTAATTTTTTTCGTTACTAAGTAACCAAAACCACCGATTATTCCAGAAGCTAATAGAGTTGATAAAATTGATTCTACTATCTTCTTCCAATCCAAATCCAGAATAAATTCAATTATATTCATTTAAAATACTCTCATTATGTTTTTCATTTCTATGAGTTTTATTTTAGAATATCATTCAAAAACTTGTTTGTCAAATTCTTTAAAAAAGACTGCACCAAACGGTCCAATCTTTTCATTTTCTATCTAAGTTTTATGCTTGTGGTTTGCGTAGGTAACCATAGACTACACCACTTACGATTGCTCCTACTAAGACAGAAACGAGATAAAGAAGAGCATTTGAAGTAAGGGCGATCACGAAGATTCCTCCGTGTGGCGCCATGAGTTTGATACCAGTAAGACCAACAAGGCCACCTGCTACTGCTGAACCAAGGATGAAGCTTGGGATCGCACGAGCTGGGTCAGCGGCACCAAATGGAATTGCTCCCTCAGTGATAAATGACAAGCCCATGATGATGTTTGTCAAACCAGAGTTGCGTTCTTCTTTAGTAAATTTATCTTTGAAAATAAGAGTTGCGACAAAGATTGCAAGTGGTGGCACCATTCCTCCAGCCATAACTGCTGCCATAGCTACAGAACCACCTGAAGAAACAGTCGCTGCAAGCGTACCTGTACCAAAGACATAAGC
>CAUOWW010000048.1:0-12891 GCA_963508345.1 uncultured bacterium | reverse complement strand
CTATCAGATTAAGACAGGTCTTTATGAAAAAGGTTTCCTTTTTGAAAAGGCACTCCTACAGATTGCTAGTCAGGTAAATTAATCATATCTGAAAAATTTTTTTAACCCGCGTCAATATTATCTTGTCGTGGGTTTCTTGCTGATTTGCTTATTTTATACTCAATGAAAATCAAAGAACAAACTAGGAACTAGCCGCAGGTTGCTCAAAGCACTGCTTTGAGGTTGTAGATAAGACTGACGAAGTCAGCTCAAAACACTGTTTTGAGGTTGTAGATAAGACTGACGAAGTCAGTAACATATCTACGGCAAGGCGACGTTGACGCAGTTTGAAGAGATTTTAGAAGAGTATTATTAGAAAGTATGTTACTGATTTCCTCATTTATAAGCAAAAAACTTGAAAAAAGTGAATGTTTACGTTATCATTTTCATATAGAAAGAAAAAGAGGTATTACAGATGGCTATTATCTTACCAGATCTTCCATATGCATACGACGCTTTGGAACCATACATCGATGCGGAAACAATGCATTTGCACCATGACAAACACCATCAAACTTATGTCAACAATGCCAATGCAGCTCTTGAAAAACACCCTGAAATCGGTGAAGACCTTGAAGCCTTGCTTGCTGATGTAGAATCTATTCCAGCTGATATCCGTCAAGCGCTTATTAACAATGGTGGCGGACACTTGAACCACGCTCTTTTCTGGGAATTGATGACTCCTGAGAAAACAGCTCCATCAGCAGAACTTGCAGCAGCAATCGATGCAACATTTGGTTCATTTGAAGAATTCCAAGCAGCCTTCACTGCAGCAGCAACAACTCGTTTTGGTTCTGGCTGGGCATGGTTGGTTGTCAACAAAGAAGGGAAGCTTGAAGTGACTTCAACAGCAAACCAAGACACACCAATCTCAGAAGGTAAAAAACCAATCTTGGGCTTGGACGTTTGGGAACATGCTTACTACGTGAAATACCGCAACGTGCGTCCTGACTACATCAAAGCTTTCTTCTCAGTGATTAACTGGAACAAAGTAGACGAGCTTTACGCAGCAGCTAAATAATAAAATATGGAGGGAAGAATTGTTCTTCTCTTTTTTAAGTTATAAAGCAGAAGTCTGACAAAATCGTCAGACTTTTTTCATTTTTATGAGAAACGTGCTAACTGCTAGAAATTATGGTAGAATAAAGTATTAAGTAATCGTGGAAAAAGGATATCTATGCGAAAAGAAATTGCACCTGAATTATACAACTATAACAAGTTTCCTGGTCCTGAGTTCCATTTACATGGGGACAAGGTTGAAACGGAAGGGATAGCTTTTTCCTTGGTGGAAAATATCAAGGATGCCTTTGATGTGACGGCTTTTAATCAGCGTTTTTCAGAAGTCTTAACCAAGTTTGACTATATCGTGGGAGACTGGAGCAACGAACAGCTTCGCCTACGAGGTTTTTATAAGGATGATCGAACAGAAGAAAAACTTGAAAAAATCAGTCGTTTACAAGACTACCTTCTAGAGTATTGTAGTTATGGTTGTGCCTATTTTGTTTTAGAAAATGAAGATCCTAAGCGAGCATCATTTGACAAGAAAATACGTAAAAAGGAAGAAGAACCATCTTCTAGAAAAGGAAAGAAACCGACTCAAACCAAACGAAAACCGAATGCAGATAAGAAAAATAGACGTCGTCAGAAAGACCAGCATTCTCAGAAAGAGGACAAGGGACAACGTCATTTTGTCATTCGTCAGAAGTGAGTAGAGAATAAGGAGAAGAAATGAAACCGTCAATTTATAGTTTAACACGTCAAACCATGCAGGAATGGGTTTTGGAGCAGGGAGAAAAGAAATTCCGTGCAGATCAAATCTGGGAATGGCTCTACCGTAAACGTGTCCAGTCATTTGAAGAGATGACCAACCTTTCCAAGGATTTGATTGCTAAGCTTAATGACCAGTTTGTGGTCAATCCCTTGAAACAACGTATCGTTCAAGAGTCTGCTGATGGGACAGTTAAATATCTTTTTGAATTGCCAGATGGAATGCTGATTGAGACAGTACTCATGCGTCAACACTATGGTTTGTCTGTCTGTGTGACCACTCAGGTCGGATGTAATATCGGTTGTACCTTCTGTGCCTCTGGTTTGATTAAGAAACAACGTGACCTCAATAACGGTGAAATCGTAGCGCAAATCATGCTGGTTCAGAAATACTTTGATGAGCGTGGTCAGGATGAACGCGTCAGCCATATCGTTGTCATGGGGATTGGTGAACCATTTGATAACTACAACAATGTCTTGAATTTCGTTCGTACTATCAATGATGACAAGGGAATGGCCATCGGTGCTCGTCATATCACGGTTTCAACCTCAGGTTTGGCCCATAAAATTCGTGATTTTGCTAATGAAGGTGTTCAGGTCAATCTTGCCGTTTCTCTTCACGCACCTAATAATGAACTGCGCTCAAGCATCATGAAGATTAACCGTGCCTTTCCAATTGAAAAACTCTTTGCTGCTATTGAGTACTATATCGAAACAACCAATCGCCGCGTGACATTTGAATACATCATGCTCAATGAAGTCAATGACGGTGTAGAACAAGCCTTGGAATTGGCTGAATTGCTCAAGAATATCAAGAAATTGTCTTATGTAAACTTGATTCCTTATAACCCAGTTAGTGAGCATGACCAATATAGCCGTAGTCCTAAAGAGCGCGTCCTGACCTTCTATGATACGCTTAAGAAAAAAGGGGTTAACTGTGTTGTTCGTCAAGAGCATGGTACTGATATTGATGCAGCTTGTGGACAATTGCGTTCTAATACAATGAAACGTGACCGCCAGAAAGCAGTCGCAGCAGTCAATCCTTAATGATGAAGAAGACTTATAATCATATTTTGGTCTGGGGAGTCATTTTCTATAGCATTTGTATCATTTACTTTTGCTTTACTCCTCAAGAACAATCTCCCGTGGGGGTGGAAACTCCAGGTATTCAGCATCTTGGACGCCTGGTTTTTCTTTTGACTCCTTTCAATTCTTTCTGGAAACTGGGTGAAGTGAGTGACATAGGACAATTATGTTGGATTTTTCTACAAAATATCCTTAATATTTTCTTACTTTTTCCTCTGATTTTCCAACTCCTTTATCTCCTTCCAAACTTGCAGAAAACAAAAAAAGTGCTCTTTTTTAGTTTTCTAGTGAGTCTTGGAATCGAGTGTACGCAGTTAGTCTTGGACTTTTTCTTTGATTTTAATCGCGTCTTTGAGATTGATGATTTGTGGACCAATACCTTGGGTGGCTATCTGGCTTGGCTCCTCTATAAACAATTACATAAAAACAAGATAAGGAATTAAAATGAGTATTTTAGAAGTTAAAAATCTGAGTCACGGTTTTGGTGACCGTGCAATTTTTGAAGATGTGTCCTTCCGTCTCCTCAAGGGAGAACATATCGGCCTGGTCGGTGCCAATGGTGAAGGAAAATCAACCTTTATGAGTATCGTGACTGGTAAAATGCTGCCAGATGAAGGGAAGGTTGAGTGGTCCAAATATGTGACTGCTGGTTACTTGGATCAGCACTCCGTCCTTGCTGAAGGGCAGTCGGTGCGCGATGCTCTCCGTACTGCTTTTGATGAGCTTTTCAAAGCAGAAGCCCGTATCAATGACCTTTATATGGAAATGGCTGAAGATGGAGTTGATGTTGATGCTCTCATGGAAGAAGTTGGCGAACTTCAAGACCGTTTAGAGAGTCGTGATTTCTATACCTTGGATGCTAAGATTGACGAAGTAGCGCGTGCCCTTGGTGTCATGGACTTTGGCATGGATACGGATGTAACCTCTTTGTCAGGTGGACAAAGAACCAAGGTGCTTTTGGCTAAACTCCTCCTTGAAAAGCCCGATATCTTGCTTTTGGACGAGCCGACCAACTACTTGGATGCTGAGCATATTGATTGGCTCAAGCGCTATCTCCAAAACTATGAGAATGCCTTTGTTCTTATTTCACACGATATTCCATTCCTAAATGACGTTATCAATATTGTCTACCATGTGGAAAATCAACAGTTGACACGATACTCTGGTGACTACTACCAGTTCCAAGAAGTCTATGCTATGAAGAAATCTCAGCTAGAGGCAGCCTACGAACGTCAGCAGAAAGAGATTGCCGACCTTAAGGACTTTGTTGCCCGAAACAAAGCGCGTGTTGCAACACGAAACATGGCCATGTCTCGTCAAAAGAAATTGGATAAGATGGATATTATCGAGTTGCAAAGTGAGAAACCAAAGCCATCCTTTGATTTCAAACCAGCTCGTACTCCAGGTCGCTTTATCTTCCAAGCCAAGGATTTGCAGATTGGTTATGACCGTCCACTTACAAAGCCCTTAAACCTAACCTTTGAACGCAATCAAAAGGTTGCTATTATCGGGGCAAATGGTATCGGGAAAACAACTCTCTTGAAGTCTCTCTTGGGCATTATTCCACCAATCGCTGGGGAAGTGGAACGCGGTGACTACCTGGAACTCGGTTATTTTGAACAGGAAGTAGAAGGAGGCAATCGTCAAACACCACTAGAAGCAGTTTGGAATGCCTTTCCAGCTCTCAATCAAGCAGAAGTTCGGGCAGCCCTTGCTCGTTGTGGTTTGACAACCAAGCATATTGAAAGTCAAATTCAGGTCTTGTCAGGTGGGGAACAAGCAAAGGTTCGTTTCTGTCTCTTGATGAATCGTGAAAACAATGTTTTAGTGCTGGACGAGCCGACCAACCACTTGGATGTGGATGCCAAGGATGAACTCAAACGCGCTCTCAAAGAATATAAGGGATCTATCCTTATGGTCTGCCACGAACCAGACTTCTATGAAGGCTGGATGGACCAAATATGGGATTTTAATAATTTAACTTAAGAATGAGAGTAAAAGAAATACAGTACCGAATGTGGGTACTGTATTTTTTAGGTTTTTAAGATTTAATACTCTTCGAAAATCTCTTCAAACCGCGTCAACGTCGCCTTGCCGTACTCAAGTATAGCCTGCGGCTAGTTTCCTAGTTGGCTCTTTGATTTTCATTGAGTTTAAAATCGTAGTCTTTCACCACTTCGATGCTGTCGATTGTGATAGCAGTAGTTGGCTTGTCTTTTTCATCTTTTTCGGCTTTAGCAATTTTATCTACAACATCCATACTGTCAATCACTTGACCAAAGACTGGGTGCTTGCCATCTAGACTAGGATTTCCACCTTCTTTGTAGGCTTCGATGATTTTCTTTGGATACTTGCTTGTAGGGAGTTTAGCAGAGGTATCTGTAGAGTTTTGGTTGATGAAGAATTGGCTACCATTGGTGTTTGGTTGACCAGTATTAGCCATAGAAAGAGCACCACGGATGTTATAGAGATAAGGAGTAATCTCGTTTTTGAAACCAGTTCCCTTGTCTTTAGTCTTATCCTTGTCATGCCAGATGGACTGACCACCTGTACCGTCCCCTTTTGGATCTCCAGTTTGGACCATAAAACCATCGATGACACGGTGGAAGGTAATGCCGTTATAGTAGCCTTCTTTGGCATGAGTGAGGAAGTTTTCAACCGCTAGAGGAGCCAGTTTAGGGAAGAGCTTAATGCGAATATCACCTTGGCTTGTGTGGAGAATCACTTCGGCTTCATCTTCGGCAACTTCTTTAGATAGTTGTGGGAAATTGGCGTTTTCGTTTGTTAAAGCATCGTTTAACTCCTTGGCAGATTGGGCAGCTGCTTTGGAACTTTCTTCAGCAGCCAAGCTAGAATCTACATAGTCATCACCACGTAAACTACGTTGGATGTTGCTACATCCAGCTAGAGCTACAGTGGATAGTAAAAGAAGGGTTGCTAGTTTTTTCATTCTATTCCTCTCAAAAATTCATTTCTACCATTGTACCCTAAAAGGAAGTGGATTTCAAATATTAGTGACAAGGTCGTTTTAGAGGAAGCCAACCTGAAAGTCGCTTGATTAGAGATTCTTCTTTGGATGACGGTCGATAATTTCCTGGTACTGTTCTAGTATCTGCTCCCCCTTTGGAGTCAATTTGTAGCCACGAATTGAAAAGTGACTTGCCAATTCTTCTTCTGAAAAGTTGTCGTGAAGGGCTTGGTCTAGATCTGCAGCCTTCATCTTAGATAGTCCTGTAATTCCCTTGCTTTTCAAAATATTCTTTTTCATTGTAGCATTCAGATGGTCAAGTGAATCAAAAGCAGTTTCAATGACAGTATAACCTTTTTCCACCAGAGTTTTTAGGTGTTTAGGGGCATCAATGCCATAAGTGTACTCGAAGTATTTAGGAAACCAGGTTTCGGTGGTAAAAGTGTCAAATTGGATTCTCCATAGTAAAATGATATCTCCTGCTAGTAAATCATCTGTTAATAGTTCCATATTTCGCTTAGGAACGGGTTTGGGATTTAGGAGCCAAGCATCTAAATCTCGTTCAGAAGAGATGAAGGGTTTGACTTGGTGGTCTTTATAAAATTTTTCTAAAATAGTATTCACGGATAGCCTCTTTCAAACTTTTATTTCCTATTCTAACAAATTTGTAAATGATTTAAAAATTTTATAGTCTGTCAAGTTTTTTTCTTGACACCTGTCAGGAATCTGATATAATAGAACATGTGCTAAATAGCTCAGCTATTTCACCGAAATAAAAAATAAGAAAAGAGACTTTAAAAATGGCAGTTAAAATCCGTTTGACTCGTATGGGTTCTAAGAAAAAACCTTTCTACCGTATCAACGTAGCAGATTCACGTTCACCACGTGACGGACGTTTCATCGAAACAGTTGGAACTTACAACCCACTTGTTGCTGAAAATCAAGTAACTTTGAAAGAAGATCGCGTTCTTGCATGGTTGGCTGATGGAGCTCAACCTTCAGATACAGTTCGCAACATCCTTTCAAAAGAAGGCGTATTGAAGAAATTCCACGATTCTAAATTCTCAAAATAAGTTTAAAGTAGGTTGACAGATGGATACGATTGAAAATCTCATTATTGCGATTGTGAAACCCTTGATTTCACAACCAGATGCCTTAACTATCAAGATTGAAGATACACCAGAATTTTTGGAGTATCATTTGGATCTTGACCAAAGCGATGTGGGTCGTGTAATTGGTCGTAAGGGTCGCACTATCTCTGCGATAAGAACGATTGTCTACTCTGTCCCAACTGAAGACAAAAAAGTAAGAATCGTTATTGACGAAAAATAAGAAGGGCGGGACGAATGTCTCGCTTTTTTGTGTGGAGAAGTGTAAAATAGCATCTATCAAATATCAGCATGAACGAGATTTGGAAGGATTTTTGAAGGGGGACCTCTAAGACGATAAGAAATCAATTTTTGACTAATAAAGAAGGTATTAGTAAATATAAGAAAGAGAAAGCAAGGAAAATGATGGATTATGCTATCAAAGTAAGGAATTTCCAAGAGGTAGACGAGCTAGAACTTGTGAGACAAGAACGAGAAAAGTAGATCAGACTTGCTGAATCCTTTTTAGTCAATGAACTAGATAAACGGTGATAGTAGGCATAAAATGCTAATCCTAGAAATAGCATCTAGCAGTCTACTATGCTACAATGGAAGGATAGTCTCAAAGAATTCTAGTCAATCAATCTTGAGAATAGCTATTTTTAAAAGGAGTAACAGTCTATGAACGAGAAAACAAAAGCTTACCTAGCAGCCTTATCCTTTTCAGCCATCATTGGATTTTCTTTTTTATTTACTAAGATTGCTTTAGGCTATGCCAGTCCTCTCACAAACTTAGCGCATCGCTATACAATCGCAGCTTTGGTATTGATCGTCCTTCATCAAACCAAACTTATCAAAGTGAGTTTAAGTAGAAGAGATATTCTGTCTATTCTTCCTATGAGTCTTTTCTATCCACTCCTCTTTTTTATTTTCCAATCCTTTGCTCTACAGTATATATCGTCTTCTGAAGCGGGAATTTTACAAGCGCTTGTCCCGATTTTTACGCTCCTTTTAGCATCAGTCTTTCTCAAGGAAAAGACAAGCTTGCTGCAAAAGTTCTTTTTAATTTTATCCGTAGCAGGAGTGGTTTTCATCTTCCTTAGCAAAGGAGCAAACTTTAGCAAGGAAACTGCTAGCTTGGGCTTTCTCTTGATGTTGGGATCTGTTCTCGCTAATGCAATAAACAATATCCTCAGTAAGTCCAAAGGAGGACGCTATCGGGCTATGTATATGACAGCTGTTGTGATATTTGTTGGCTTCGCTACCTTTAATACGCTGAGTCTGACCTCGCACTATCTAGATGGCAACATATTAGCTTACTTTGCGCCACTTGGACAGGTATCTTATTTGCTTTCAATTCTCTATTTGGGAATTCTAGCTTCTATAGTGACTGGTAGTCTCTCTATCTATGCTATTGTTCGACTTGGAGCATCGACCGTCAGTGTCTTTGGAAATCTTGGAACAGTTTTGACTATTGTAGCCGGGGCTATTATCCTCCACGAACCAATTTATAGCTACCATGTAATCGGAGCAACTTTGATTATTGCTGGAATTTTAGGCATGAATCTGATGAGAAAAAAGTAAAGATTGCTTAGCAGTCTTTTTCTTAATCTAAATGATACAGAAAATTCAAAATTTTTAATGCAATTAAGTTTGGAACACGATGATTTTAATATAGCGTGATAAAATAGATAAAAAGAATGACACTAGGATAAAGAGGAGAGAGTGTAATAATGAAGCAAAATGATATTGCTGAAGTTATTGCTTTTTATAACAGAAAACCTGAGACTTTGGTACGTCACATTATACCAGTTTTAGATTGTGACTTGGCTGTTTATCATCGCCCTGGAAGCTCAAGTAAAGGACACATTATTTTTTATCATGGAGCTTGTGGCCGTAGTCAGATGTGGGCCCACCAGTATGATGCTTTTGATGAATTTGACCTTTATTTTGTCAATGTTAGAGGGCAGGGGGAATCACCTATGAAAGTTGGTTTACCCGACCTGGAAGGCGCTGTTCAAGATGTAGATGCTATTTTGTCCTATTTCCAGTTAGATAAGGTGATATTGGTTGGTCATTCTTGGGGAGGAAATCCACTTCAAGAGTACACCTATCGCCATCCAGAAAGAGTTCTAGCCTTGGTCATGGTAGATAGTTGGGGACAGCATCGTTACCTATCAGATAAAGAGAGAAATCGCATAAAATATAGTTCCCTTATGTACAAAACGATTCCTTGGAAGTTGATTGCAGATAAGAACTCAAAAATGTGTACAGATAATCCTATCACAAGAGAATTAGTCAAGACGGCCATTATAGAAACTGGGAGAGATGTTTTTTTGAATCTTGGAATCACAGGTTTTTTGGCTGTCCACGAGATAGAAGGTTATCATGGAAATCCTCCTATGCTATTAGTAAGAGGCGAAAACGATTTTCCCAAACACCTAAAATTGATTTACGATGGGATCATTGCCTTAAATCCCAATGCGCGTCAAGTAACGATTTCAGACAGCAAACACCAACCGATGAATGACCATCCTAAAGAGTTTAATCAGATAGTTGGTGAATTCTTTGAAGAAGTAGTAGCTCTGTAGGATGAGATTTATCCAACTTGAGAAAATCTTTGGAACGTGATAAAATAAAGGATAAGGATTTTTAATAATTCATTATATAGAATGAGTGGATTTCTTTATGAAGAGGTTTGAAGTATCTACAGAGATTGGTAGTCTCTCTGTTACTTATCAAAAGCAAAAGAAAGTACTAGTTTGCCTAAACGGAGCAGGTTTGCTACCAAGTTATGAAAATTTTTCACTTATACTTGAAAAACTTCCTCCTACAATTGGTTATTTGACTATTGATTTTCCGAACACAGGTAGGAGTCCGATTCATGACCAAGTTGGAAAAAATCTATATAATCTTGCAGATGCGGTTTATGAAGTACTTGAAGAATTAGGGATTTCTGAATATATACTTTGTGTACATAGTTTGAGTGGAATTTTAGCTTGTAAATTGCTCAAGAAACCAATTAAGTGTCAGGCTTTAGTAGCAATTGAACCGACAACTAAAAAAGTCATGTTTGCTGATTTTTCAGAAAATCCTTATCCAGAAATGGAAGAGCAGATGAGGCTGATTGACGAGTGTGGTCCTGAACTTTATTTTAAGAACTTAACTCAAGCCACATTTAGCCCTGAAACTAATAAAAAAATCTGGGAAATAATGCAAGAAAAAGGCTTAGAGTTGGAAAATCAAGATCCAGAATTTCAGATATCTGGAGAGACTACTGAGGAAGATTTTGAGAATTTGTCGATAGAAGCTTATACCCCTGTATTTATTTTTTGTCAGGCTTATAGAGAAAAAGAGTACAGAGAATCAGAATATTGGACTTCCAATACTAAACTCATTTTAGGAGGGAATCACCATTATTTACAGTGGTCTGAATCCGAAAAAATTGCGACTATTATTCGAGAATTGTCAGAATAAGATGGAAAGAAGGAGAATACAGGAGACAAGATGAACTACTTTAATGTTGGGAAAATCGTCAATACGCAGGGTTTGCAGGGTGAGATGCGAGTCTTGTCTGTGACGGATTTTGCAGAAGAACGATTTAAAAAAGGGGCTGAGCTGGCCTTGTTTGATGAAAAAGATCAGTTTGTTCAAACAGTGACCATTGCTAGCCACCGTAAACAGAAGAACTTTGACATTATTAAATTCAAAGATATGTACCATATCAACGCTATCGAAAAGTACAAGGGATACAGTCTCAAGGTTGCTGAGGAAGATTTAAACGATTTAGATGATGGTGAATTTTATTATCACGAGATTATCGGTTTGGAAGTCTATGAGGGTGATAATTTGATTGGAACCATCAAGGAAATCCTGCAACCAGGTGCTAACGATGTCTGGGTGGTTAAGCGAAAAGGCAAGCGTGATTTGTTATTGCCTTATATCCCACCAGTGGTTCTCAATGTTGATATTCCAAATAACCGCGTCGATGTGGAAATCTTAGAAGGGTTAGACGATGAAGATTGATATTTTAACCCTCTTTCCAGAGATGTTCTCTCCACTGGAGCACTCAATCGTTGGAAAGGCTCGAGAAAAAGGGCTCTTGGATATCCAGTATCATAATTTTCGAGAAAATGCTGAAAAGGCCCGTCATGTAGATGATGAGCCCTACGGAGGCGGTCAGGGGATGTTGCTCCGAGCTCAACCCATTTTCGATGCCTTTGATGCTATTGAAAAGAAAAATCCGCGCGTCATTCTCCTCGATCCTGCTGGAAAGCAGTTTGATCAGGCTTATGCTGAGGATTTGGCTCAAGAGGAAGAGTTAATCTTTATCTGTGGGCACTATGAGGGGTATGACGAGCGCATTAAGACCTTGGTGACAGATGAGATTTCCCTGGGTGACTATGTCTTGACTGGTGGAGAGTTGGCGGCTATGACCATGATTGATGCTACGGTACGCCTGATTCCAGAAGTGATTGGCAAGGAGTCTAGCCACCAAGATGATAGTTTTTCTTCAGGCCTTCTCGAGTATCCTCAATACACACGTCCCTATGATTATCGAGGCATGGTTGTCCCAGATATACTGATGAGTGGACACCATGAGAAGATTCGTCAGTGGCGCCTGTATGAGAGTTTAAAGAAAACCTACGAACGCAGACCGGATTTGCTTGAACATTATCAACTGACAGCAGAAGAAGAAAAAATGCTGGCAGAAATCACAGAAAACAAAGAATAAAGGAGAAACCTATGCAAGTAATCAAACGTGATGGAGAAATTGCTGAATTTAATCCAGATAAGATTTACCAAGCCATCTTAAAGGCAGCTCAGACTGTCTATGTATTGACAGATGATTTGCGTCAAAACCTTGCACAAGTCACTAAGAAAGTGGTTTTGGATTTGGAAGAAGCCAAGGTGGAACGTGCTACCATCAGCATGATTCAGTCTTTGGTTGAACATCGTTTATTGGGTGCAGGTTACATTACCATTGCAGAACACTACATTTCCTATCGTCTACAACGTGACTTGGAAAGAAGTGGTTATGGAGATCACATCGCCGTTCATTTACATTTTGAACAAGTTCGCTAAGAAAAAAGAGTGGGATGAAGCAACTACATCTCACTCTTTCTTAAATCTATTTTTTTGAGCTGTTTGGACTGTTGAAGGGACAAATCGTAGGCGTTGAATATCGCTTATGCGGATAATACGGGTCACATTTTTGGCAAAATTTTTCACGATAACTTGCTGGCGTTGCTGATCGTATTTGATGATGTCACCTGTAAAGCTTGTCTCAGACAAGATAAGGTGAACAGCGGTTTGTTTCTGGATAGCCTCTTCAATAGTGGCTGTAAGGGAGTTGGTTTCAGTCTGGTCAGCTTGGTCATGTCCATTTAAAAAGTCATGTATTTTATCTAGAACTTGCTGGAATTTATGTCTCATAGTGGCCTCCCTTCTTTTATATCAATATTATATAAAATTTTCCTAAAATCTACAAGATTTTACGAATAAACTAATGAAAGCTAAAAAAGGAGAAGAAAATGGCAGAATTTACATTTGAAATCGAAGAGCACTTGTTGACTCTTTCTGAAAACGAAAAAGGTTGGACTAAGGAAATCAACCGTGTGAGCTTTAATGGTGCCCCTGCAAAGTTTGATATTCGTGCTTGGAGTCCAGATCATACTAAAATGGGCAAAGGGATTACTCTCTCCAATGAAGAATTTCAAACGATGGTGGATGCCTTTAAAGGTAACTAATACTTAATGAAAATCAAAGAGCAAACTAGGAAGCTAGCCGTAGGCAGTACTTGAGTACGGCAAGGCGAAGCTGACGTGGTTTGAATTTGATTTTCGAAGAGTATAAGTTTTCAAAATGAAAGAAAAGGATACTGAGTTATGACAACTCGATATCCTTTTTTAGTTAGTAAAGTAAGCCTGATTTTTAAGGCGT
>CAUOWW010000047.1:0-13013 GCA_963508345.1 uncultured bacterium | reverse complement strand
TCTCGTTTCTTTTGGATTAAATCAACTGCTCTCATTCTTTCACACTTCTAAGGATATAGTATCCCTTATCTTTTTTGACGATTTCACAATTGCCAAACACATCTTCCATCTTGGACTTGGCACTTGGAGCCCCTTGTTTTTTCTGGATAACGATTGTTAAATCTCCACCAGTTTCCAAAAAATCTTTACTTTTCTCAATGATTTCATGAACCACTTGCTTGCCTGCACGAATAGGGGGATTGGAAATAACATGGTCAAATGTGCCTTCAACTTGTTCATAGATGTTGGACTGGAAAATCATCGCTTCTACTTTATTTCGTTCAGCATTTTGTCGTGCCAAATCCAAGGCACGATTATTGATATCGACCATGGTCGCCTGAACTCCATAAACCTTAGCCAAGGACAAGCCCAGAGGCCCGTAACCACAGCCTACATCAAGGACAGTTTCTCCTTGGTTGACCTCAAGACACTTGAGCAAGAGTTGACTTCCAAAGTCAACCATTTTCTTGCTAAAAACACCCGCATCCGTTAAAAAGGTCATTTTTTGTCCCAACAATTCTACTCGCAACTCATGAATGTCGTGAGCAGCATCAGGATTTTCTGCATAATACATTTTACTCATGAAACTATTTTACCATAATTTGACTTAAATTGTAAATCGTTTACAAATTGATAACAAAATGAAAAAGACTGAAGAAAGCTAGTAAGTAAAACCTTTTCTTCAATCTCTTTCAACACTTATAGATGAATGATAAAGCATTTAGAACCAGAAATATCATAGTCAGGATAAAACAAAAAGTTTATCATCTATAATCGGGCGTATTTATTATTACTATTGCTTAACCTTCAAATACTTAATCATCAACAGGATTCCCAACAAGATGTTTAGATAAAAGCCCAACTGATACGTTTTTGTCAGGAATTCCAAACTTGTCCAAAGTCGTATCAAATCTTCTAGCGACATGCGGAAGAAATAACCCTCTGTAGCAATCCATAGAACTAAGAAGAAATAACTACCAGCAGCAAGCCATTTCGTCCACCGTTTTTTTAGGAAGAAAGCAATCAAGAGCGAACAGATAAAGACAGCTGTTACAATGGCATGTTCCATCAAAAAAGTAAAACCGTAATAGATTTCCACAAAACGTCTACCATTATCCGCATTCGCTCCTTTTAAAAAAGGTAGTGCAAAACTTAAAATAAAACAGAGTTCCAATAAATAGCTTTTGAGAGTCTTCATAGCATTTCCTCCTATAAAACATTATCTAAAACAACATTCCATTTGGAGCCATATCGGTCAAGATATACTGTATATTTACTATATTTGTGAGTTACCCAACCTTGATTTCCTTCTCTTGAAAACTCAGGATAGCAACTCCAATCTCCTTGACCACCAAGATTAAATGTTTTTGTTTGCCAACCTAATCCAACAAAAAGGCTTGAATCTGTGACTGTAATGTCACTCTCAGCGATAGAGTAACCTCCAGAAACATTGGTAATATTGATAGAACCGTCATCATACTTAGTCCATTTAACTGTCATATAGAGACGGACACTTCCCGTATCATCCCATGTGCTATTAGAAGAATTATTATAAGAATTTTGAGCATAAACTGTCTGAATTCCAAAAAATTGACCAGTCAATTTACTCAATTCGGAAAAAGGTTTTTCCACAACTGTCAATTCTCTTAAATCTACTAGATAATCCGTCCTACCACTAACGAGATTGTCTGCTTCTCTGGTTATGCGAGTGTCCACAATAGCTGGAGCAGAATATTCTACTCCTTTATTATCTGTTGCAGAAACAACTTTATCCAACCTATAGCGAACAGCCTTATCGTTCTCAGATAAAATTTCATCTTTTTTGACATCTTTCGGGACTCTAAGTACATGACCATCTTTATTTTCGATAACATTCACTGAATCAGTAGCAAATACTGTATTTACTGAATACAAACCAAATGTTAATACAAATGCACCCAACAAAATGAGAATTTTTCCTTTGCTTGCCATAGCTCTTACTCCTTTCTTTAAGCAAACATCTGGGCGATTTATGATTGATTAGTAATGTTATATAACAATCACTCCTCTCTCACATTACTAGCAATCTCTAACCACTTTTATTATACAACAATAAGTTAGCACCTGTCAAGAAACCGCTTTATTTTTTTAGCTTTTTATGGTATGATAGACAAAATATCTAGGGGAAAATAAATGACCAACGAATTTTTACATTTTGAAAAAATCAGCCGCCAGACTTGGCAATCTTTACATCGAAAGACGACACCTCCTTTGACAGAAGAGGAATTAGAATCCATCAAGAGTTTTAATGACCAGATTAGCTTGCAGGATGTTACCGATGTCTATCTTCCACTAGCCCATCTCATCCAGATTTACAAGCGTACAAAGGATGATTTAGCCTTTTCAAAAGGGATTTTCCTTCAACGTGAAAGCAAATCTCAACCTTTTATCATCGGGGTTTCTGGGAGTGTTGCCGTTGGAAAATCCACTACAAGTCGCCTACTGCAAATCTTACTGTCCCGTACTCTTACAGATGCTAGGGTTGAGTTGGTAACAACTGATGGCTTTCTCTACCCCAACCAGACCTTGATTGAACAAGGGATTTTAAATCGCAAGGGATTTCCTGAAAGCTATGATATGGAAGCTCTTCTCAACTTCTTGGACCGTATCAAAAATGGACAAGATGTGGATATTCCCGTCTATTCTCATGAAGTCTACGACATCGTTCCTGGAGCAAAACAACGAGTAAAAGCAGCTGACTTTGTGATTGTCGAGGGGATTAATGTCTTTCAAAATCCACAAAACGAGCGTCTCTATATCACTGACTTCTTTGACTTTTCCATCTATGTTGATGCTGCAGTCGATGACATCGAGAGTTGGTATCTCGACCGTTTCTTGAAAATGCTGAGCCTAGCCCAAAACGACCCTGATAGCTACTATTATCGTTTTACAAAAATGCCGATTGGGGAAGTGGAATCCTTTGCCCATCAGATCTGGACCAGTATCAATCTCACAAATCTACAAAATTATATTGAACCAACCAGAAATCGTGCAGAAGTGATTCTTCATAAAACAAAGAACCATGAAATCGATGAAATTTACTTAAAAAAATAATTTTCCCTTGTCAAAACGTAAGTTTTCAGATATAATGGTATAGTTAGTAAATATGGAGGTAAGAACATTGGCAAACATTAAATCAGCTATCAAACGCGCTGAATTGAACGTTAAACAAAACGAAAAGAACTCAGCTCAAAAATCAGCTATGCGTACTGCTATCAAAGCTTTCGAAGCAAACCCATCTGAAGAACTTTTCCGTGCTGCTAGCTCAGCTATCGATAAAGCAGAAACTAAAGGTTTGATTCACAAAAACAAAGCAAGCCGCGATAAAGCTCGTCTTTCAGCTAAACTTGCTAAATAAGAAACAGTCCATAGAGGCTGTTTTTTTGTCCTCAAATAGGAAAAGGTAGAAAATGAAAATCGCAATTATCGGATATTCTGGTGCTGGTAAGTCAACTCTAGCAGAAAAGTTGTCTCACTACTACTCCATCCCAAAACTTCATATGGACACACTCCAATTTCAACCTGGTTGGCAAGACAGTGACCGCGAATGGATGTTGACCGAGATGAAAAGCTTTCTCACCAAGCATGAAGCTTGGGTCATTGATGGGAATTATTCTTGGTGCTATTACGAAGAAAGAATGCAGGAAGCTGACCAAATTATCTTTCTTAATTTTTCCCCATTGACCTGTCTCTTTCGAGCCTTTAAACGTTATCTTAAATACCGAGGAAAAGTCAGGGAAAGTATGGCAGCTGGTTGTCAAGAACAATTTAATTGGGAGTTTATCAGATGGATTCTTTGGGACGGACGGAGCAAATCCGCTAAGGAACGCTACAAGTGGATTCAAAAAAACTATCCATATAAAGTGGTCATCCTCAGATCACAAAAAGAGATAGACCAATTTCTAGATAAGAAAAGGAAGTCCTCCAATTCATAAAGAAGGGCTTCCTTTTTTGGATATAATTATTCTGCAATCAAGGTTTCCAAACCAACCTTCATCATATCAGTGAAGGTGTTTTGGCGTTCTTCTGCGGTTGTATCTTCATCTGGATTGACCAAACTATCTGAAATAGTCATAATAGCTAAAGCATCAACATGGTGTTGAGCAGCAAGATAGTAAAGAGCCGCTGCTTCCATTTCCACAGCCTTGACTCCCCATTTACCAAGTTCGATGTTCTTTTCAAAGTAGTTTGAGTAAAAGACATCAGATGATAAAACGTTCCCAACATGGGTTGTCATACCGAGTTCTTTAGCGATATGGTAGGCCTTATCCAACAAATCAAAGCTAGCGATTTGTGGAAAATCGTACTGTGGCCAGTCATTACGGACGATGTTTGAGTTAGTTGCAGCTGCCTGCGCCAAAACCAATTCACGAACGTGGACATCTTCATTCAAAGAACCCGCAGTTCCCACACGGATCAATTTTTTCACACCGTAGTCAACAATCAACTCACGCGCATAAATCGAAATAGATGGCATTCCCATCCCAGTTCCCATGACAGATACACGGTGACCCTTGTAAGTACCAGTGTAACCAAACATGTTACGCACTTCGTTAAAACAAACAGCATCTTCAAGGAAATTCTCCGCAATAAATTTCGCACGAAGAGGATCCCCAGGAAGAAGAATTTTATCAGCAATTTCACCCTGCTTAGCAGCAATATGGATAGACATAATTAAGATATAAAGGGCGACAGAGAACAAAGTAAAAATAGGAAACTGACGACGCATCGCAGATGCTAGACAGTTTATCTTTTTTACACAGTTCTCCGCCCGTATTCAGTTCAGCAAATACGGTTTACCCATCCTTTCTTTATTTTATGAAGATTAGAGAGCGACAAGAAAACGACTGAAAATTAGGAATCTGACGAGAAATCCTGATTTCTCAGTCAGATTATCTATTTTCCAAGTTTTCCGCTCGTGTTCAAATTAGAACACCTCACTCTACCTTTCTGTTTAATTTTGTTCTCTCACAGAGAACTACCTGAGTTCTGTTCAAAATCAGCTAGTGCTTTCTTATAAACTAGACAAATGTAACTGTCATTGTATCATCAGATTATAAGACATCGTCATCACTCACCTTAGAATTCAATGTTGTTCCCCAGTGAGTAATTTTTCGATGTGGTTGGGCGAGAAGAGGTCTGTTGTCATAGATTGTTTGCCATCTATTCCAAAAAAGACCAGTTCTTTTCTCAATCTTAATTCGAAGATTGCGCATATTAGACTTAATTGGGAGATTGAGGATAGAGCCTGCGGTCTGATTGCGCCCATTCCCTTCCCAAGAACGACTTCGGACAACTGATTGACCGTTTTTATCTACTGTAACTTCTTCCCACGATATTGAATAACGTGCAATATAAGCACCACTATGTTGAATAGTTAGGGTCTTATCTTTTACAGGAGTGTAGTTTAACAGTTGTACAGGCTTAGAAGCTTGAGTAGTTACATTATTTTTAGCTACAAATCGAAAAACTTCTACTTCTGCAAGGCTGAGAGCTTGATTTTTTTGACGCAATTGAATGCGAACACGGCGACCTAATTTACCATTCAACTGGAGATCTAAACTGCTTCCTTCTAAGCGAGAAACATATTGTCTAGTAACTTCTTGCCCTTTTTCATCATATAAAATTACATCAAAGTCTGCCAAACGTTTGGAAAGTTCGCCATCCCCACGATTATAAAGTCGGACAAGCCCAACCTGTTCCGTACGACCTAAATCAACTTCCCACCAAGGTTGATTTTCAAACTTAGTATGAGTGATAGATTGCTGGCTATAATTACTATTGGTATTACCATCTAGAGCACGACTAGCATCTCCTCCAAATTCGGTAGAGCTTTGACGTGCTTGTTTTTTCCAAGCAATATTTTCAGCACGAAAAACCTGAACTTCTGCAAGACTGAGAGCGTTATATCCATCTAACTCAATGCGTACAAAACGAGCTTTCTTATAATCAATTGAAATCTGAGCGGAACTATCTCGCAAGTATGCAATGCGCTTTCTTTCAATTTCTTTTCCAAAACTATCCAAAAGAATCACATTAAAATTAGTCAGTCTATCTTGAGCAGCATCTGTTCGATTGTAAATATTAATTTGGCGAATCGTTTCTTCCTTGTCTAAATCGACTTGCCACCAAGGTTTTGATTGAAAATCTGTATGAGTGACAGAGTTATGTCCGTAATTTCCATCTAATTTCCCATCAACTGCTCTTCTAGCATCTCCTCCAAAAGCTGTCGAACTTTGAGTTACTCGTTTCCCTAGAGCTATGTTTTCAAATGATTCTACACTAGGTTGAGTAGACAAGAGGGGAACTTCCTTTTTCTTAAAGAAATAAACTTTGTCCAATTTTTGATCACGATATCCCTGTTTATCAAGCGTATCACGTTTTCCAATATTAAAATTCGGGATAGCATTCATTCTACTTTCAAAATAACCACGCGAACGGTGTTTGAAACTAGAGTTACCTGTAAAAGTTACAATATCATGATCATTACGAATCAAAGATGTCACAACATTATCATTATCGACCACATAATGTTTTATTTTACCAGATAATGCCAACTTACGACTTTCTAATCCTACATCCCAGAAACCATTTTTAGCATTCCAAATAGTTCGAGAAGTAATGACTTTAGGAGCGCTAAATGTCGTAACTTTTTTCAAAACATTATTATAAAAAGTAGGATATTTTTGATAAGCTTCAACTGCCGCTATTTGAGCTAAGTAGCCTCCCAGCGAATGACCTGTCATATACAGATTGGTGATACTGGAATCCTGCGCCAGTTCTTTTACAACATTACGGATATCATCCGCTTGTGCAGGTTTATTTCCACCAAATAAAACCAAATCTGCACTTAAATCCTTGGCGTCATTAACTCGCGTTCCACGAATAGCCAACATTTGAACAGTATTGTCTTTTAAATAAGGAAGATCACTCTTAGTTTCAAACAAGAAAGCATCCAAGCCACTTGCTGTATGATAAGCCTTTTTCATCTTCCAAAATGGAGCTAACTCATTGTGCATCATTTTATATTCTTGACGATCAAGATAAAGACTTGGAAAAGGATTTTTATGATCTAGAATTTTGTCAATGTAATCATCATCACGATAAGCCAACTCCATAAAAAGGAGGGAATCACGATCTGTGACATACCATTGTTTCTTGTTATCATCTTCCCCGTCTTCTAGTCCATCTCCATCACTATCTGCTAGTAAAGGATGACTATGGTATCCTAAGTAGTCTTTCCCATCTTTATTGTAAATATACAATTCATCCTTATTTTTTATTCCATCATGATCATCATCTCCATCAGGATCTAAAAATTTTCCACCGTATAAAGAATTATCGACAAGATCCTTCTCTACATGGAGCTCTCCTTTAGAAATTTTAACAAAGTCTGCCTCTGTTACTGGACGAGAATTTTTCGGCTCATCCTTTAGAATTTCCTCTTTCTTCAATTCCTCATGAGGTACAGCAGATTCTCTTTTATATAATCCTTCTCCTTCTTTTTCTTTCTGATTTTTAACAACTTCTTTTGACTCTAAAGTTGATTGAGTAGCTGTAGCTTTCTCCTCTGTAATAGATATTTCCTGTTTTTTATCAGTACCTTCTTTTACAGGACTATCTATTGCATTTACTACTAGAGGAGTCTCATTTTTCACAACTGGATTTCCTTCATTGGCAGAAATTCCTGTCGGTGCTAAAAAAGCAAAACCAACTGCAACAGACACAACTCCGATACTTAGTTTTTTTATACCAAAACGCATAATTCGTTGATCAATTCTCATTTATTCATATATCTTTCTTTTATTTTTTTCACCCTCTTTACCAACAATACTCTCCAATCAGCTAATCTCCCTTAGCGTCACAGTTTCATTTTTATACTTGGTTAACAAGGATTTGATGAGGTTTGTAAAAGTATAGGAACCTCATTCAATTTTATATCATAATTCTATATGGAAGTTAATTGTTTCATTCATCTTCCAACTTACAGAAATGCTTTCCTACTTATTTTTCTTTCTCATAGTTCAGCAAGAATCGCTTTGAGCAAGCCTTTGAAATCACCTTTGACACGTTCGGTTACTTCTACAACTTCTTCGTGGTTGAGTTCTTCTTGGAATCCTGCAGCATGGTTAGTAATACATGAAATTCCTAGAACTTTCAAGCCTGAGTGAGCTGCTACAATAACTTCAGGAACAGTGGACATACCGACTGCATCTGCTCCCAATGTCTTATAGGCACGAATCTCTGCTGGGGTTTCATAAGTCGGACCAGTTACACCGATATAGACACCTTCATCAAGCTTGATACCAAGTTTTTTAGCCACTTCATGGGCAGTAGCACGATATTCTGGTGTGTAGGCTTTAGACATATCTGGGAAACGTGGACCAAAATCATCCAAGTTTTCACCCATTAATGGGTTTTGCCCCGTCATATTGATATGGTCTGAGATAGCCATCAAGGTACCAGGACCAAATCCAATACCTCCAGCTGCATTGGTTACAATGACACCTTCACATCCGAGAACTTTCATCACACGTACTGGGAAAGTCACGACTTCAAGAGGATTTCCTTCGTAGAAATGGAAACGACCTTGAAGAGCCAAGACTTTGCGACCTGCAAGTTCTCCATATACCAATTTACCAGCGTGTCCGACTACTGTCGAACGGCCCCAGTTTGGAATATCTGCATAGTCTACTACAACTGGATTTTCGATTTCTTCTGCCAGTTCTCCCAGACCTGATCCAAGGATTAGACCAAACTCAGGTGCTTGGATACCCTTGTCTTTCAGGAAGGCAGCTGTTTCATTGATTTTATCTAAAAATATCATTGTGTGTCTCCTTTATTATTTTTTAGCATTTGACCGATTTTGTCAAAAGTTTTAGCATTGCGAATGGTGATTTGACGGTAGAAAGGCATCTTGAGCAAGTACTTATGATAGGCAGTTGCATAGTAGGATTCCTCGGAGAATTTCCCCCAGAAAATCCCAAGTCTTCCAAAATGAACCACTTCATCTTCCAGTTCCAAACTGTTCACTTTCTCGATGACTTGATCCACATCCAAGCTCTCCGTGTAGAAGAGCACATCCTTTCGCGCCAAATCTTTGGTCCACCATTCAGGCAGATTTTCAAGTTCCGCTTCAAAGTCTTCATGACTCAGTAAAGAAAAGCTCTGAATAAATGGATAATGGACTTCAAAGAAAGCCTCTAACTTTTCAACCAATTGGGCTTTGGGAGCTGTCGCAGTAAAGAAAATGTTGCCACTGTTGATGTAGGTTTCAACCTTTTCCAGTCCCAACTCTGTCAGTTCTTGACGAAGTTGCGCCATGACAACCTTATTTTTCCCACCTACATTAATGCCCCGAACAAGTAAAGCATATCGCGTCATCTTATACCAATTTATCTAAGAAACTTTCCCCAATCATGGCAGTTTCAACACCAAAGTTATCCGCAACTGTCGCTGAGATATCTGCAAAATGTCCAACTGGAATGACACCATTTCCCTTAAAGGAAGGGCTGTAAGCCAAAAGTGGGATATATTCACGAGTGTGGTCTGTTCCTGCATAGGTTGGGTCATTTCCATGGTCCGCAGTAATCAAGAGAAGATCATTCTCTCTCATGGCTGCGATAATTTCAGGCAAGCGTTCATCAAACTCATGCAAGCAATCACGGTAACCATGAGCATTGCGGCGGTGGCCGTAAAGGGCATCAAAGTCAACTAAGTTTGTGAAGGAGAATCCTTTTTCAAACTCAGCAAGTCCCATGGTCTTCAATAGTGTATCAATTCCATGGCTATTTGACTTGTTGTGTCCCATGTCATGGTTGATACCAGCGCCGTTAAAGATATCGTTGATTTTACCAACAGCATAAGTATCGATACCAGCTTCATTCAATTTATCCAAAACAGTCGGTGCAAATGGAGATACAGCCAAGTCACGACGATTTGCTGTACGAGTGAAGTTACCTGGTTCACCAACATATGGACGGGCAATGATACGACCTAGAAGAGCAGGACGCTCAAGGGTAATCGAACGAGCGTATTCACAAATACGATAAAGTTCATCCAAAGGAATAATGTCTTCGTGAGCAGCAATTTGCAAAACAGGGTCAGCTGAAGTATAAATAATCAATTCGCCAGTTTCCATCTGACGTGGTCCAAAGTCATCGATAACAGCCGTTCCTGAGTAAGGTTTATTTGCTTCACGAATGACTTTGCGTCCTGAGAATTCTTCGATTTTTGTCAAGATTTCTTCTGGGAATCCATTCCAGAAAGTATCGAAAGGCTCCGTAATGTTGAGTCCCATGATTTCCCAGTGTCCAGTCATAGTATCTTTACCAAGAGATACTTCTTCTAATTTTGTTGCATAACCTGTTGGATTACTTTCTGCCGCTACAGTCTTAAGAGGAGTTTCACGAGGAATATTTCCTAGACCGATTTTAGCCATGTTTGGCACATTCAGACCAACTGTTTTTGAAATGTGTCCCAGTGTGTCAGAAGCTCCATCTGGAACCCCTGCATTGACAAAGTTATTAGCATCTGGTGCAGCACCGATTCCTACAGAATCTAGTACCACCAAGTGAATACGATTAAATTTTGACATAGTGTATCTCCTCCTATTTTCCTTTGTTTGAAGTTAAAATCTGAACTCCATCTCGTCCAGCAACGATGACCTTGTCCACCATTTGGTTGAATAATCCATGCTCCACGACACCAACGACATGGTCCAGTTCTTGTCCGAAAGCAATTGGATCTTCAATGACATCCAAGGCAAGGTCAATGATAAAGTTCTGCATATCGGTCACAAAACGTTGGCCGTCTTTTTCACGGAAACTTGGTTTGTAGCCAGCTCGCTCAAAACGACGAAAGACCTGTTCTGCGCCATACTGAACCACTTCTACTGGCAATTTAAAAGCACCTAGTTTGTCTACCAGCTTGCTTTCATCCACTACCCAAATATATTCTTTTGAGGGCGTTGCGACAACCTTCTCCATCAGAAGAGCACCACCACCGCCTTTGATTCCATTAAACTGATTATCCACTTCATCCGCCCCATCAACCGTCACATCAACAGAGTCCACTTGGTCAATAGACTTAAGAGGGATATTGAGTCCTTCTGCCTGTTTACTGGTTACACTAGAAGTCGTCACAGCTGTAATCTGCAAGCCTTCTTCCTTGATTCGACGACCGATTTCCTCCACGAAATAATAGGCAGTAGAGCCAGTACCCAATCCTACTACCATGCCATCCTTGACAAACTCAGCAGCCTTGATGCCTGCCATTTTCTTCAGATTTTCCACTCAAACACCTCCACTAAAGAGCTACCTTCATTATATCATGTATACCTTTATTATTCAAAAATTGGAAACATCAAATATTCTATTTTCGGTAGCATTAAAACAAGAAAATGAGATTGAAAATATTTTCATTTCAGAAATTCTTTATTATTATTTTTAAAAATTTATAAAATGAATAAAAAAACAATTAAACAAGAACATTCATTATTATAAAATTATTTCCGTTTCTTTTTTCCATTTGAACTGTCTTTTCCCAAATTTCTCATAATTGACTTCCTGTGATACAAAAAGTGATAAAATAGAGATATAAATAGGGTAGAAAATATATTTGGCAAAGTAAAGTTCTTTAAAATTTTTTCAACAGCCTATCGAAGTTGAAGGAAAAGGTTGGATTGAGAATGAATCTAATTATTGAAATGATTGGTTTTAAAAGTAATTAACATTGCTCAGGATGTCTACTTGAACTAAGATATAGTAAATTGAAGCTAGAGTAGAACAAATTAACTTCTAAAGCATTTTTAGAAATTAATTTGAATGCCCCAAGTGATTTATCAAGATCTTATTCCAATCTGCTATTTTTTAGTAAATTGTCAGCAAAAAGGTACAATATCATTTTAAATGACTATAAAAGATTAAAGAGATTTCAAAATTATAAAAACGCATATTATCAGGTATAAAAAACTTGATATTATGCGTTTTATCTTAGAACATTTTTCTAAATTTCCCACTCAAATTAAATTCTAGCCCAGCCTATTTTGAGACATTTTTCATTGCTTCTGGAAGATAATTACTAATCTCCGTCGGCAAGATCACATAATGTTCTTGTGCTAGTTCTTGAGCAATAGCTGAATGAAGATGAGTCGCTACTGCCACACGCTCGTAGAGACTGGCCTGTTGGAATTGGCCTGCAAATCCTGCAATCATCCCAGCAAGTGTATCTCCCATTCCTCCAGTCGCCTGATAGGGACCGCCAACCTGTAACTGGTAATAATCTGATTGGCCAGCTTGCCAAATACGAGTAGCTGGACCTTTCTCCACCAAAATTGTTCCTTGAGGGAAGGAAGTCAGGGCACTAGCCGTTGCATCTTTGTTTTGCTTTTCAATAGCAATACCAGACAGCTTTTCCCATTCTTTTTGGTGGGGAGTTAGGATAAGCTGACTCGAAGGAAATGACAAACTTATCCTAGAAAGAATGGTCAAGGCACCTCCGTCTACAATCAAAATCTGATTCTGTTTTAAGCTAGCAAATACCTGTTTTACTAGATTTTCTCCAAAAGCATCGTCTCGTAAACCAGGCCCCACTAAGACAACTTCTGCCTTCTCCAATTGCTCTTTTAACAATTGCTTGTCTTTAAAAGAAAAGGCCATAGCCTCAGGTAAATGGCTATGCAAAGCTGGGATATTTTCTCTATCTGTTCCAACAGTCACCAAACCAGCTCCACTTTTAACAGTTGCCAAAGCAGCCATGATGATAGCACCACCATAAGGATAAGTCCCACCAAGCAACAGCAGACGGCCATAGTCTCCTTTATGACTGGTACGAGAACGTTCAATAATGACTTTTTCTAATAATGCTTGCTCAATCACTCTCATCGTTTTTTCCTCAACTATCCTTTATCTGATTGTTTTAAAACAACTTGATAG
>CAUOWW010000046.1:0-13081 GCA_963508345.1 uncultured bacterium | reverse complement strand
CCTTCAAGGAGTGGGTGGCCACAGTCCCTGACGAGGAACTCCAGCTCTACTTCGACCTCTTCTTTGGCACCATTCTAGATGCTGGGATTAGCTCCATCAATGACTTGTCTTCCTTAAAGGCTATCGAACACATTCGTCATCTCTTCGTCCAAGCGCAATCCCTCACTCCAGAAGAAAGGGAAACCATGGGACGCCTCACTCAATTATTGATTGATACCCGTTACCAAGTATGGAAGAATAGATAAAAAGCTTATGAAAAGGTAATACTCTTCGAAAATCTCTTCAAACCACGTCAGCGTCGCCTTACCGTATATATGTTACTGACTTCGTCAGTTTCATCTACAACCTCAAAACCATGTTTTGAGCTGACTGCGTCAGTTCTATCTACAACCTCAAAGCAGTGCTTTGAGCAACCTGCGGCTAGCTTCCTAGTTTGCTTTTTGATTTTCATTAAGTATAAAAACCTTCTCATAAGCTTTTCTTGTCTTAAAGAAAAAATTACTCCTTCATTTGACTCTCTGCATCAGCCACGACTTGCTCTAAACTGGTCTGACCAAGTTCAGCCTCCATAGCTTGCTGTATTCTCTCCAATTTTTGATCCAAAACATCATGAATATGAGCTCCAACTGGGCAATTTGGATTCGGATTGTCATGGAAACTGAAGAGTTGACCAGTCTTACCAAGACACTCGACCGCTTGATAAACATCTAATAGACTAATATCCTTGAGTTCCTTAACAATCTCTGTCCCACCTGTTCCACGCGCTACTGAAATCAGCTCTGCCTTCTTCAACTGGGACAAGGTCTTTCTGATAATGACAGGATTGACCCCGACACTAGCAGCTAGAAAATCACTGGTCACCTTGCTTTCCTTCCCCTTGAGGGCAATGATTATCAGCATATGAGTCGCAATGGTAAATCTACTTGGAATTTGCATCCTCTTCTCCTTTTTACGAGGCTACCCTGCCTCTACTCTTCTTTTTCTATTATTATACCCTTTTTAGTTGTAATGTCAATCGTTACCACTTTTCAACCAAGCATCTAATTCCCTATCATAGCCCTCTTTCTGGGCCAATTCTCTCAGAAATTCCTGATGATGAGTATGGTGAATACCATTGACCAGACTTTCATAGTAAACCTCAAAATAAGGAAGTTTGAGGTCTTTAGCCAGTTGCAATTCAGCTGCCACATCGTAATCCACTCGTCGGAAGTCCATATCTACCAAGCCCTTATCATCAAACTCCAAAATCATATACTGGGCGCGCAAGTCCTTCCGTAACTGAGCATCTAGAAAGAAAGGCTGGCCAATCGAACCCGGATTGACAATCAATTGCCCACCAGTCCCGTAACGAAGCAACTGCTGGTGAATATGACCATAAACAGCAATATCACAAGACGGATTGGTCACCAAGCGGTCAAAATCCTCTTGCGCTCCAGTATGAATCAACTCTCGTCCCCAGTTCTTATCAGGAAGATGGTGGCTAATTCCTACCGTCAAATCCCCAAACTGACGATGAATCTGGAGAGGTTGATTGTGGAGCAGTTCAATTTCTTCTAGGGAAATTTCCTCTAAAACATACTGGCACTGGCGCAAGAGATAACGTTGACTAGGACGAGTACTATCTAGTTCCTTGCGGACACCATGCCACAGACTATCTTCCCAGTTTCCCAAAACTCTAGCTGTAATCGGTAGTTGAGCCAACAAGTCCAAAATCCTTCTACGCCCTGTCCCTGGCATGAGAATATCTCCCAGAAGCCAGTATTCATCCACTCCTAGCTGCCGAGTATCTGCCAAAACAGCCTCCAAGGCTGTAGTATTTCCATGAATATCTGAAAGAAGAGCTATTTTTGTCATATTCATCTCCTCGTTTTTTCTCTTGCAATAAGTATAACATAAAAAGTCACAGCTAGAGAAATCTAGCTTTTTTTGATATACTAGATAAAGATATTAGACAAGAGGAAACGAATGACCCCGAATAAAGAAGATTATCTAAAATGTATTTATGAAATTGGCACATACCTACATAAGATTACCAACAAGGAAATTGCGGCTCGTATGCAAGTATCTCCCCCTGCCGTAACTGAAATGATTAAACGGATGAAAAGTGAAAATCTCATCCTCAAGGACAAGGAATGTGGCTATCTACTGACTGACCTTGGACTTAAACTGGTCTCTGAACTCTACCGTAAACATCGCTTGATTGAAGTTTTTCTAGTTCATCATTTAGACTATACGAGTGACCAGATTCACGAGGAAGCTGAGGTATTGGAACATACTGTCTCTGACCTATTCGTGGAGAGACTAGAAAAATTGCTTGGATTCCCCAAAACCTGTCCTCACGGCGGAACCATTCCTGCCAAGGGAGAACTCCTGGTTGAAATCAATAACCTCCCACTAGCTGACATCAAGGAAGCTGGCGCCTACCGCCTGACTCGTGTGCACGATAGTTTTGACATTCTCCATTATCTGGATAAGCACTCACTTCACATCGGTGATTCACTCCAAGTCAAGCAGTTTGATGGCTTCAGCAATACTTTCACTATCCTCAGTAACGAAGAGGATTTACAAGTAGGTATGGACATTGCCAAACAACTCTACGTCGAGAAAATCGACTAATTTCTCAAGTACCCCAACCAACCCTGAAAGTTTTATTTTCAGGGTTTTATTTCTATCATTTGATTTTACTTTCATTTAGTTGTAGAATATTTGTAAAAAACAAGAAAGATATTTTAATATATGAAAAAATCGCTAAAAATTTTTGCGACATCCAAATGGTTTGACCTCTTCGGGGTTGCTTTGGTCGTTGGGATTGCGATTGCATCTGGTTACCTCAACTCACGCCTCGATAAATTTGTAGACTGGGGACCATGGACTGCTCTTGTTCCTTTTGGATTGATTTCCGTAACCAACGTTGGGATTTCCATGTTGTCCACTCGTTTCACGGGGAAATTAAGCAAATGGGGAAATTACTTTGGTATTGTCAATACGATTTTATCTGGTACCATTGATTATATCCTTGGAAATAAGGCTGCCATTATCACCTATCCTGTCACCTTCCTCATTTATACCTTTGCTATTAAGAAATGGGAAGCTTCGCAAGAAGGCAGACCCAACCAAATGAGCCAAAAACAGGTAAAATTGGCGGCCATCATCATTTCCATCATCGCCTTCCTCTTTGCCTTTGTGACAAACTATATCGGCTATGGAGGAAAGATGAATCTCCTTGCCTACGTAACAACTATTGCCTTTGCACTGTCCCTCATTGCCAATGCTTTTAACGCATTGAAACTAACAACTCAGTGGGGCTTTTGGTTGATTTACAATTTCGTTCAGCTGACAAAAGCTGGTATTCAAGGAAATTTTGCCAATATCGGAAAATACATCTTTTATATCCTCAATGCAATCGGAGCTTTATTTGTCTGGAATGATGAAGAGGTGGAACAATAAGAGGGAAATAAAATAAAGAAATCTAACAGAATCTCCTTACTAAAATTTTTTATCATTTTACTTGTAACTCCCATTCTTTTGGAGTAGAATGAAGTTAGATAAAAGAAGGAGGTCTTGTCATGAAAAAACTCTATAGAATCCATTTTGTAGCCATCGTAGTCAGCGATTTGCTACTGTTGGTAACTTTCAGACCCCGATACGAACTTTCTTTGGAGAGAGGCCTGATTTTTTGCTTCATTTTCATCCTTGCTCAAGGACTACTGCTATTTCGCTTGGTCAATCGACTCAAAAAACATTTCTCTGAGATTTATCCTCAGATGAACAAAAAAATTCGCCTTTACTATTTAGAGATTCTCTCCGCCGACCTACTATTATTTGTCTTTTTAGCCATCACTGGCCCTCAACATTTTTACTCTCTTACTCCAGTCTTTACTTCCTGTCATTCTACTTTTTATTATATGACAGCTGACCACCTAAGAGAAAACTATCTAGACTTTTACAACAAACATATCTCTTTGTGGGAATGTCTCTAAGGAAAAGGAGGTCTTAGCATGAAAAAAATCATCTACACCAAGACCATTGAGCTCCTTGTCATTGATGGAATTATGCTGGCATTTTTGACATTTAAAGAGAGACTTACTTGGGATTGGATTTTAATTTATAGCGGTTGGCTCATTTTCTTTCATCCTGTGCTACTGACCTATCTTTCTAACCAGCTTTGTGACCACTTTAGTCAACTCTATTCCCAGATTAGACCGAGATTCTGGCGCTTTGCCTTACAAATTCTCCTATGGGATAGCCTGATCATTCTCTCCTTGATATGTTTAAGTCGCATCCCACTTTTCCTTCAGGGTACCCTCCTCATCCTAGGACATCTCATCCCTTCCTATCGCATAAGCCAAAGCCTGAAACAAGATTTCCCCAAGGCCTATCAGGAACAGATTTCATTTTGGAGTATTTTATGAAAGATGAGAAAAACCAAGCCGGTTGAGCTTGGTCTTTTTTATCTATTTTTAGTATCTAGGATGATGGTAACAGGTCCGTCATTGACCAGCTCCACCTGCATATCCGCTCCAAAGATGCCTGTCTGAACGGGCACTTCTTGCGCTAATTTTTGATTGAATGCATCATAGAAGTCTGATGCCATATCAGGCTTGGCTGCACCTGTAAAGGCTGGACGATTGCCTTTCTTGGTATCCGCAAAGAGGGTAAACTGAGAAATAGAGAGGATTTCTCCTTCAATATCTTTGACAGACAGGTTCATCTTGCCTTCTGCGTCTGAAAAAATCCGCATATTGACAAGCTTTCTCACAGCATAGTCCAAATCTTCCTCTTGGTCCTCTGGTCCAACACCAACCAGCAATAGGAGCCCCTGATTGATTTTTCCCTGAACCTGACCTTCGATACTCACTTGGGCTTTTTTAACCCGTTGGATAATGATTTTCATAATAGCCTTTCTAGTAAGAGCTAGGCCAATTAGCCGTTGGTCCGTTTGACAGAGTAAACTTCTGGTACGCTCTTAATCTTGTCCACGACCGTGGTCAGCGTAGAGAGGTTGGCAATACCGAAGGACACATGGATATTAGCAAATTTCATATCCTTGGTTGGTTGGGCATTGACCGTTGAAATATTCTTGGTTGTGTTTGAAAGAACTTGCAGTACATCATTCAACAGTCCTGTACGGTTGAGGCCGTAAATATCGATATGGGCCATATACTCCTTATTTGAGCTAGAGTACTGGTCTTCCCACTCCACATCAAGGAGACGTTGCTCGTAGTTTTCTTGTGCGCGCAGGTTCATACAGTCCACACGGTGAATAGCCACACCACGACCCTTAGTAATATAGCCAACAATGTCATCACCAGGCACAGGATTACAACACTTAGCAATCCGCACTAGGAGGCCTGAGGCACCTTCAATGACCACTCCACCTTCATGCTTAACCTTGAGGGTTTCTTTATTTTCAACCTTGACCTCGCCACCTTTAACAAGTTCTTCTGCTTCAGCCTTGGCCTTGGCACGTTCTTCCTCACGACGTTCCTTTTCAGTCAGACGATTAAAGACAGTAATAGCACCGATTTCTCCAAAACCAATAGCCGCAAAGAGGGATTCTTCTGTTTTATAGCTAGTCTTTTGTAGAACTTGGTCCATGTGGCGCTTGTCCATAAATTTATTGGCCACATAGCCGTTTTCTTGGAACTGAGCCATCAGCATTTCACGACCCTTGTTGACAGACAATTCCTTATCTTGGTTTTTAAAGAACTGACGAATCTTGTTGCGCGCCTTGCTGGTCTTGACCATGTTGAGCCAGTCACGACTCGGACCAAAGGAGTTGGGGTTGGTGACAATTTCAACCTGATCCCCTGTCTTGAGCTTGGTTGTCAGCGGAACCATACGGCCATTGACCTTGGCACCAGTCGCTTTTTCCCCGACTTTTGTATGGATTTCGTAGGCAAAGTCAATCGGTCCTGAATCTTTTGGAAGAGAACGGACAGCACCATCTGGAGTAAAGACGTAAATTTCCTCTGCCAGATAGTTTTCCTTGACAGAGTCCACAAATTCCTTAGCATCATCGGCCTGGTCTTGGAGCTCCATCATCTCCTTAATCCAGTTCATCCCAATAGCAGATTCCTTGCTGTTAACCTGCCCCTTAATACCTTTCTTATAAGCCCAGTGAGCCGCAACCCCGTACTCAGCCACCTCGTGCATGGCCTTGGTTCGAATCTGGAATTCAATCGGCCCTTTTGGCCCATAAACAGTCGTATGGATAGACTGGTAACCATTGGCCTTGCGGTTAGCGATATAGTCTTTGAAACGACCAGGCATTGGCTTCCAAAGCTCATGCACATAACCAAGCATGGCATAAACATCACTTTGGGTATCCAAAATACAACGAATGGCAATCAGGTCATAGATTTCCTCAAACCGTTTTCTCTTATCCTGCATTTTGCGGAAAATCGAGTAAATATGTTTGGGACGACCGTAAATCTTCCCTTTCAAGTGACGATCTGTCGTATAGTCTTCTAATTTTGTGACCACCTCATCCACCAAGGCTTCACGCTCTCTGCGCTTTTCCTTCATCATATGGGTAATCTTATAAAACTCCGTAGGATTGAGATAACGGAAAGATAGGTCTTCCAATTCCCATTTGACACTGGAAATCCCCAAACGATGGGCAAGTGGGGCATAGATTTCCATAGTTTCTTTGGAAATGCGCTCCTGCTTGTCTTTTCGAAGGTGTTTAAGCGTCCGCATATTGTGCAAACGGTCTGACAGTTTGACCAAGATAACACGGATGTCCTCAGACATGGCCATGAGCATCTTGCGATGATTTTCAGCCAACTGCTCCTCGATCGATTTGTACTCGACCTTACCAAGTTTGGTAACCCCATCGACGATTACCCTCACATCAGGACCAAACTCTCTTTCCAAATCGTCCAAGGTCGCATCTGTATCTTCTACCACATCATGCAAGAAACCACAGGCAACCGTTACGGCATCCAGCTTGAGTTTGGCTAAAATACCTGCCACTTGGATAGGGTGAATGATATAAGGCTCGCCTGATTTACGATATTGACCACTATGGCATTCAACGGCGTAAACCAAGGCCTTATGGACAAAAGCCACATCCTCTCCCGATAAATATTTCTGTGTTAAAGCGACAACTTCATCGCCTGTTAAATTCACTTCTTTTGGCATCTCTACTCTCCAATTCTTCCTACCATTTTATCACTTTTTTAAGAATATGAAAACTAGATTGGAACAGAATAAGAAAAAAACAATTCAGAATTGCTTGATAATTCTGAATTATTAGTCTATAATATACTACGAAGTTAGATTTTTAACTTAGGTGATAGAAGGAGAGATAGACCAACGGAAACCATATTGTAACCGAAAGACTTTCTGACTTCCCTCAATTTCCCTGAAGATACGAAAGTTAAACAGTGGAACTCGTGTCACATACACTGGTACCTTGACTGGATTTTGGAATTAAAATCCTCAAGATACTTTCTTTTATCCTTTAGTTTATAAGGAGAACACCTATGAAAAAAACTGCTATTTCTATCTTTGCTCTCCTAGTGTTAGGAGTTAGTTGCCTGTTCCTATTCAGCCAGCAAAGCTATAAAAAAACAGTCGTTCAATACTATGCTAACGACCAGAACCTGCCCAATAGGATAAGTTATAGTGAATATAGCGACAAACGAGAAGCCAACTACGGTGGCACTCTAAACATCACATCTATCAAACAAGCTAATGACGGAGTTTATGCAACCTATGAAGGGCAATTGACACCTCTCCAATATTGATAAATTGATAACCAGCCTGTCTTCATCTAGTCATGCTGGTTTTTAAGTTCATTCTAAATTCTTACCTATTTTTCCCAACTGTGCTATACTTAATTTAGTACATTCTTTGAGATTGGAGCTAATATGAAAATCCATAAAACTGTGAATCCTGTTGCCTATGAAAACACCTATTACCTGGAGGGTGACAAACACCTCATCGTTGTTGATCCTGGTAGCCATTGGGAAGCCATTCGTCAGACCATCGAGAAGATCAACAAACCGATCTGCGCCATTCTATTGACCCACGCCCATTATGACCATATCATGAGTCTGGACTTGGTTCGCGAGACTTTTAGCAACCCTCCTGTCTATATCGCAGAGAGCGAAGCTAGCTGGCTCTATACTCCTGTCGATAACCTCTCTGGTCTCCCTCGTCATGATGATATGGCAGATGTGGTCGCAGAACCTGCTGAACACACCTTTGTCTTTCATAAGGAATATCAACTGGAGGAATTTCGTTTCACCGTCTTGCCAACACCAGGTCACTCTATCGGCGGCGTTTCTATCGTCTTTCCTGATGCTCACCTAGTCTTGACAGGAGATGCTCTTTTCCGTGAAACCATCGGACGAACCGATCTTCCGACTGGTAGTATGGAGCAACTTCTTCACAGTATCCAGACCCAACTCTTCACCCTACCAAACTACGATGTCTATCCAGGACATGGTCCAGCTACAACCATCGCTCACGAAAAAACTTTCAATCCTTTTTTCTAGAAAGATGATGACAATAGATATCGTAATTTATAATATATTGAAACTATAATAGTACACCCTGACTTCTAAATCATTATTAGAAATTGATTTGTTCAGATTTTATTTCACCTCACTATATTTATACTATTTTAGAATTATAAAAAACGCATAATATCAAGTGTAGAAAAATTTGATATTATGCGTTTTATCATGAAAAGATTTTCTAAATTATCTCCTCAAATTGATTTTTTCACAGTCTAAAATAATTGATAGATAAACTATGAATTGGGGTTATTCTGACTCCTTACGAAAGCTAAATAATCCAGCAGTTAGAGTTAACATTCCAAATAGAGTAGCGAGAATTGAGTTAGTTTCTCCAGTATTTGGCAAAGTCTTAGCTACTTGTTTCGAAATAGTTTCAGTCTTAGTTGCTAACGGCTCAGCTTGAGCTTTTGTACTACTTGCGTCATTTCCTTTTTGTTCTGTGGTTGTTAGAGTATTACTACTATTTACAACTGGAACAGGAGTTGTACTACCTCCGTTATCACGGCTTGCGGCAACTTTGAAAGTCATAGCATAGATACTAAAGTGATTAGTTTCGAAAGTCACCTTATCTGTATCTTGTTTGAACTTCAATGCCTGTAAAGTACCGTCTGGAGCAACATAATAGACATTTTCAACGGGCTTATCGGCAGAAAGACTTACTAGAACCATGCCATTTGGCTGGATAGCTTTACCATTCGCGTCATACAGATGAATGTCAAATGCCTTGTAGTCTTTTGATTCAAGTGAAGTCGGCTTTGTTTCTTCTACCTTGATATAGCTGACATTTTTGAGTGTTGCTTCTGAACCATGCACTTGAACGCTTCCAGCTTTGTTCGAAAGAACACGAGTATTGTTTGGGGTGGCTGGATTAAGCGTAGGCGTTACAGGAGTTGTCGGTGTTACTGGAGCAACTGGATTCACAGGTTGTTCAGTTGGTTTCTCTGGCTTAGCAGGTTGTGATTGATCTGGAACAGCTGGTGTAACTGGTTTTGGTGTGTCAGGAACTACAGGTTTCTCGATTGGCTTTTCTGCTGGTTTCACTGGTTTAGTAGGCTGTGGTTGCTCAGCTGGAACAGTAGGAACACTTGGTTGCTTGTCTGGCTTAGGCTGTTCGCTTGGCTTAACTTCAGGTTTTACTTGCTCAGCTGGTTTTTCAGCAGGGTTCTTAAACAAGAAAACGTAAGTTTGATAGGTTTCACCAGGTAGAAAATACGAATGAGTTTTAGTCTTCTCGTCATAGCGATTTGTTTCTTCTTTTGGGAATCTTGGATAATAAAGCTCTTCCAGTTTTTTATCCTTGGTTAATGTATAAACCTGGATATCTTCTTTCTTCTCTTTTGATTTGAAAGTTAAAGCGACATTACCACCTTGGAGTGTTTGATTTGTTCCGTAAATTGGATTTCCATCTTTATTAGGAACTTCATAGAAGATTGTATAAGCTTCGTAGTTCATTCCTTCCAACTCTGGAACTTTTACTCGAACAAGAGCAGGTCTAAACCTACTATCCATATCTTTAAATCCGCTATCTTTAAAGTTTATCTCTTTACCGTTTTCGAACATCGGTTTATTGAAATTCGAACTGAAAGTGCTTGTTTCTATATGAGAGCCTGCATGAAGCAGATCTGGCTCAGCTGTCCACCAACCGTAAGATGTTTTTTCTACATTTTCAGTTGGAAGCGGAATAGCGAGGTCTTCTGTTGTCAGAGTAGGACGACCTGCTCCGTTAAACCAACGTTTTGGCTGGTCGTTTCGATAAGGAATCTTTGGCAATCCAGCATTTTCGGCTGGTTTCACTGGTTTAGTAGGTTGTGGTTGCTCCACTGGTTTAACCTCTGGTTGAGGGTTTTCTGCTGGTTTTGGAGATGGAACGGGTGTTTCAGCTGGTTTATTTTCAACCGGCTTGTTCTCAGCTGGTTTCGGCTGCTCAGTTGGCTTAACTGTTTCAACTGGTTTTGAAATTTCAGCAGGTTTTTCCGTTTCAGCTGGTTGCGGATCTTTCGGTGTTGGTTTTTCTTCTACTGGTTTATTTTTAGTGTAAATAAAATAGTAGCGGAAAAGATTATCTCCTTTACCATTTTTGTAGCCAGAACCACGCAAAGCATAGGCTGCATCATAACTAACTCTGACAACTTTTGGATCTGGGTCAATATCTGGATGGTCTGCAGCTGATTTTACGACGTGGCTAAAAGTGTAGTCGGAGAATTTTTTTGCTGTTAGTATTCCATCTGCATCATCTTTATCGGTATCGAACCGTAATGATCTAACTGTTGCGTGTTCTGGACTATTAATCCTGGATTCAGTAGTGTATCCATATTTTTGGACACGATCAGCATCCAAGAAATCTGCTTGGACTTCGTATTCTCGATAAGTCCAGTCTGCTAAAGTAGGAAAGCCTTGCCCATTTGTTCCGGGAATTGGCGTGTTTAGAAGTTTATCAGCATCTATTCCAGAAAGAGCGTAAAGCTTTTGATTTGCTTCAGATACAATCTTGTCGTTCTCTTCTTTAGTCATAGACATGACTGCGCCAGCTTTGTATGCCAAATCTTCCGCCACCATCTTCTTCATCTCTTCAGAATCTGTTATAGGTTGTTCTGGTTCAGGCGTTATGATTGGCAGTCCTGGCTCAGGTAGCTGATTGGTTGGATCGACGTTGTATTTTTTCTCGATCTCAGCATTTTTCTTGTCCTCTGCGATAGCCTCATCTGTTCCGTTTGCAAGAATGTTGCCCTCGGTCGAAGGTTTTTCGACAGGCGCGGGTTCTTCTACTGGCTTTTCAGCAGGTTTCGAAACTTCTTTGCCTGGCTTTGGTTTTGGTTTAGCAATTGGGTCGAGCATACTATAATCAACCCAGTTATTATTGGGTTTTGGTGTGAGTGTTGGTTGAATAGTTGGTCTCGCGGCAACATTTGGTTGCGGCGCAACGTTTTCCTCGGCATGCACCAAAGTTGGCACTACAGCACTAAGAGTGACAGCAGAAAAGGTAACAATACCTAGTTTAGTGAGTTTATTCATAATTTTTCCTCCTCAGGAATATAAAATTGCCTTTTTAGGCTTATAAAATGACAAAATCAACTTCCTTTCAAGACCACAAAAGCAAAATTTTGAGCCAACTCATTCTCTAAACATTTAATGTTCTTGATAGAAGCCTTAAATGAACCTTCATCCATTAACTGAACAATACAGCTATCATACTATTACATATCTTAATAATTTTTAAATTTTTTGTTGCCAAAAACTAGCTACCTCCTTTAGAGATAGGGAACTAAGTGTATCGCGTAACGACCGTTAAACGATACACAAAAAAATACCAGTCTAATACAGGTTAAAAACACTGTTAAACTCGCATTTTTTAAAATATTCATATTGTTGTTTTGACTGTTTTATCAAACGGTCGTTAATCGAAACAAATTTACGGCTTCATTCTACCATTTTTCCCTGTTTTTAGCAATGATTTTCCGTTTTTTTTTGACGATTGTTCGCCACTTTATTACGTTCTAACACTTTATATAGGGTTGATGTAGAAATTTGTTCAGCTTTTGCAATATTACGTATGCTTATATTTGAATGTAGATATTTGTTAAGTATGCGCTCCTCCTTTTCTTTTGAAATCCGTTTTGCTCCTAATCTAACACCATTTTCCTTAGCTTTTCGAAGTCCCTCTTTTGTGCGAAACCTCAGATTTTCCAGCTCATTTTCTGCCACAAAGCCTAAAATGATGCAAAGTAACCTGCCAATAAGAGAACCTGTCTCTAGTTTTTCATGCAAACTGACTAGGTGAATATTAGATTCATTAAATAGTTCAATAAGTTCTAGTAGCTTAAACATAGATCGAGTCAGTCTATCTAACTTATAGATAGTGAAAGTAACCTGCTTGCCATCTTTCGAAAAGTCAGAGGCCAGTTTTAAGGCTTTTGTAAGTTCAGGACGAGTGTTATTTGCACCAGATTCCTTTTCTATAAAAAGTTTATCGCAATGTTTGAGAGCTTCGATTTGCACTTTCAATCCTAGGTCTTGCTTATGAGTAGATACACGGGCGTAGCCTATGTTGATAGTCTTTTGAGACATAAAAATCCTCCTGTTATCTTGATACAGAGGGATATTTTACTATGAATTTTAAAATAAGAAAAGACTTCAATTTCATAATCCCTATGAACTACACCCCAAAAGCTAGATTATTCTATCTAACTTTTTAGGGTGTACATAGATAGGGAAGGTATAATGATAGGAGTTTTACTTGCTTATTTGCATTACCAAATAATCACGCGCTCTTCTGGTGAACGCCACATACCGTCTCCTTCTTTGACATCATAGGTTGTAAAGAAATCATCGAAGTTTGGTACTTGTACATTGACACGGAGTTTGGCTGGTGCGTGCACATCGACGCTAGCCAAGAGTTTCATAAATTCTGGACGACCTTTCATGCGCCAGATGCGACCAAAGTTGTAGAAGAATTCTTCTGCTGAGAAGTCTGGTTCTCTCCTAGCTGCTTCAAGCGCTGCAGCGATTCCTCCCAAGTCAGCCACGTTTTCTGACACAGTCAATTTACCGTT
>CAUOWW010000045.1:0-13430 GCA_963508345.1 uncultured bacterium | reverse complement strand
TATATAACTTACTCTCAAGTTTTTTAGCACGCGAAAGAGCCGTTAACAATTTTGATTTATCAACTGCACTTTGATGAGAAACTTCCTCTTTTTCCACTTTAGGTTCTTCAACCTTTTCTACAGTTGCCTTAACAGCTTCAGATTTAGCTGGAGTCACCTCTACTGGATTAACAACAGTTGGAGCTGCGTAGGTAGTTTCTTTCTTAGCTGTAGAAACTTCTGCTGGTTTAGTAGTTTCTGCTATCTTATCAACAGAAACACTGTTAGTTGCCTCAGGATTGTGTTCCTCTGCTTGTACTGCTTGCGTATTGACAGCAGTTCCCAAGACTAAGGCTGTCCCGAGCAGTACACTAGCTGCCCCAAAGTGATACTTGCGAATAGAGAAACGTTGTTGCATTTTATACCAATCAAATGATTTTCTCTGTGCCTGTTTCATATTCTTTACCTCAATATAATTTTATACTATACAATTTACATCTATTTTATATATAATTCAATATAGTTTTACAAATTAATATATAGTATTTTTTCCCTCAAGATTCATTTAAATTGTTCTAATCAAAGTGAATTTACTGACAAAAAAATGATTCTCATATTTTGGTACAAATGGTACAGAAAAATAATATAGAGGTAAAAATGTAATCGCAAAATCAATACAAATATTCCATTAATATTTAATTGCCTTCCTATATTCGATTCATAAATATTGTTTTAAGATCAAATCGGATTATTATCCATCTTAACAATATCAATATTAGCATTTTTATTATAGACTATGATATAATGAGCTTAGGAGGATAGAACCCTATGAGATCTCTATTATCTACAAAAGAACAACGACAATTGCGACTACTTGAAATACTCATTCAGAAACGAGATTGGATACGTCTAAACGAGTTAGCACAAACTTTAGAATGCACCGAGCGTATCCTGAAAAATGACTTAAACGAACTACGAACAGCATTCCCAACTTTCAAAATTCAATCTTCTATCAATGGCATTATGCTAAATCTAGATACAGCGGCAAGTATAGAAGATATTTATATTTATTTCCTCAGTCATTCCCAATCTTTTCAGTTATTAGAATATATGTTTTTTAACGAAGGATTGCCTATTTACCGAACTGTAGAAAAACTGCATTCTAGTAATGCCAATCTTTATCGTTTAGGAAATCGAATCACCACCATTCTCTCGAAACAATTCCAAATTGAACTGTCTTTTACTCCAACATCCCTGAATGGAAATGAAATCGATATTCGCTATTTTTATGCCCAATACTTTTCAGAGCGATATTATTTTCTAGACTGGCCTTTCCCAGATATTTCTGAAAAAGTCATAACAGAGTTCGCTGACTACTTCTATAAATCCACAAATTACCCAATGCGATTTGCAATCTATAGAATGTATAAGCTGATGCTCGCAATTAGTATTCATCGAGTAAAAAATGGACATTTCATTGATTTGCCGAATCATTTTTACCAAGACTACTATCCTGTTTTAATGAATTTACCAGATTTTGAGGACAAGCTTGCATACTTCTCTCAACAATTTGGACTGGAAATGACTCCAGATATTGTGGCCCAAATTTTCATTTCCTTTCTTCAAAATGATATTTTTCTAGATCCACAGCAATTCTTTGATTCTCTAAATAAAAATGATGAATCTCGCTATTCTTATCAGTTATTAAGCCAAATTTTGGAACGATTATCTAAAGCATTTAATATTAAATTTGCTAATCATGATGAACTCATTTGGCACCTGCACAATACAGCTTATTTTGAAAGACAGGAAACCTTTTCAACACCACTCTTATTTGAGCAAAAGAGAATTACACTAGAAAAATTCAAGGTCTATTTCCCAGACTTTATGGAAAGTGCTCGTCAAGAACTGGCACAATATCGTCAGGCAATTGGACAGCATGACCATCCTGAACAGTTGGAACACTTGATGTACACCCTCTTCACCCATGCAGAAAATATCACTACTCAATTATTAGCCAATCGACCTCCTATCAAGGTGTTGATTATCAGTAACTTTGACCATGCCCTATCCCTTACCTTGATGGATATGCTTTCCTATTACTGTAATAATCGTTTTACTTTCGATATTTGGGACCAACTGCAAACAAGCCCTGAGATTTTAAATCAGACAGATTATGACATCATCGTGTCTAATTTCTATATTCCAGGAATTACCAAGAAGTTTATTTGCCGAAACCATCTGTCAATCATGGATTTGGTCAATCATCTCAATACTTTATCAAATGAGATTCATTTGTCCAATACTTTATAAGCTAAAAAAGTCAGCTTAATTTTGCTGACTTTTTCTCTTATCTGATTTCTATACTTCCTTTACAAAAACCAATTCCTGTGGCTGGGACAGATCTTCTCGGTAGTTAAATCCTGCAAAGCTTAAGCGACGAGCTTCCTCCACCGTCTGTACTTGATTTTCTATCAAGGCTGTCAGAAAGTCACCACGCGCTTTCTTAGAAATAGTTGAATGAATCTTCAGCTGCCCATCTCTATCCTCCATGAATTTGAAGGTCACCATCTTTTCTCTAATTTCCTTAGAAAATACGGTCTCAAACTCGGATGACAAGAGAGAAAAAATCACTTCTTCCTGCATCACAGCTTCATCATAGGCTTGCTTCCAATGGCTCTTCAAAGTCTTACCAGCGACTTTTAATTTCATCAAAAAATCCAAACGGTGAGGGGCTATGGGTGACAAGGCTGGAATGACACCGTACAAAGCCGAGGTAATGAAGACATGACTTTCAAGATAGGCTTGTTCTGCCTCGGTTAACTTATCTCGCTTGATATGGCGATACATCAGCCCATCAAAAAGTTTCAAGGCTGGATAGTGTTGAGCTGTTTGTTTTTTTAAAGCTTGGATATGTTGAAATTCTTCCGCAGCCTTCTCAGCTGAAACTTTGTAAAAACTCTCCAATTGACTAGCAGAATAGAGAGCCAAGGCAACCAGCACGGCCTGACTTTCTGGTCTTAAAGGAGTTGCCTCGATACTCGGCAAGTCTGTATTCATTTCTTTTGCTGTTGGAATTAAAATTTTCATATTGATAGTGTAGCATATTTTTTAGCTACTACCAAGAAATTCATCTGAAAAACCTCGGTTTGATCGAGGCTTCTCTATTTATTTTGGCCATCCTAACCAGACAGCCACGAGAACAAGGGCTGTGCCAGCTAAGCTTGTTAAGATAGATAAGAATTTATCTTTTTTCTCCTTGAACTGAGAAAAACCTATCTTCAAAGCGAGCAGTCCGAGTAGCATTGAAGCAAGCATCACATAAAAACCCATTTGTTGTCCTCCATTAGTCTTTAAATTCCCTTATTATAACATACACTTCTTAAATAAAGCCGTTCTTACTTTAGCTTAAAGTTCTTGAGATAATTGTCTTTTCCTACTTGACCTTCAAAGGTTTTACCATTTTCAAGGTAAGGAAGGTCATCTGATACTGAGGCCTTAACCTTGTAAATCTTGCCATCAACTTTAAAGAAGTAGACGGTGTCTCCCTTGATAACAGCTGATTTGAGGTCTGCTACCACACCCTTGATGCTTTCTGTGGTTTCATTATCAATTTCAAGGTCGTTTTTATTGGCGTACTTGCTGAGCAGCTCTTCCACTGTCGTAGCTACGATAACATTTTGGTACTCGACTGCGTCTACCAAAGCGTACTCTTTGACCAAACCAGCATTGTCCTTCAAGCCCATGATGTAGAGAGGCTTGTCATTGAGGTTGATGAGGATTGGGAAGGTTGCCTTGTAGGATTTCTCCTGAACAGCACCTTCGGCTGATTCACGGGCTGATTCTTCGGTCGCAGAAGCCAAGCTGTACTTAGTAATTTCTCCTGTCCGCATATTTTCAAGTATAAAACCAAGATTACTCTCATCCGCATTGGCCGACGTCACACCTGTGTAGAGATAGATGTCATTGTCGATAGACAAGTAATTATAACCCTTGGTAGTCTGGGTCACGTTTTTCTTGGAAATCATAGCATTCCAGAAACCGTCCTTGTACTTGCCGTTGTAGTTGATTTGCTCAATAGTTTCCTCAGCTGGATAGACCCTGTCCACCCATTCTGGAACATCTGCCAAGCTGTATTCCTTGGTTTCTCCATTTGTGGCATCCAAGATAATAACTGAAACAGGACGAGGAACCGCAAGTCCAAATTGCTTTTGGTAAACCGTTGCTACATAGAAAGGATTGCCCTCATCGTCCACCTCAAATGATGGAGTCTTGAAAATCTTGGTTGGGTACTTAAAGCGCAGATGACGTTTGACATCGCGGTTAAAATACTCCGAGTCTGAATATTTGATTGGTGTCTTCAAGTCCACCAAATTGGCATTTCCAGTTACCATGTCCACCTTAATATACTCGCCGATTCCCTTGGCTTGATTGTTAAACCATTTGATAGGGTCTGCATATTCTAACGGTGTAACCCGATAAGGTTTCCCATCAATCGTCAGTTGGGTATAGGTGTCTGCCGCCACGTATTGCGACACCTTATCCGTTAGGGAACCCAAGTAACGGTCACCAATTTTTTCAGCGGTACTTCTATCTAAGATAGGAACCTTACTGGTGTCAGTCTTAGGAAATTCAGTAAAGTCTTTTTCCGTAACTGTGACTACATTAGCATAATTTTTAGCCTGAAAAATGCTAGAAGTCACCAAGGAAACCAAGGCTGCTAAGAGAAGAATTCCTCCAATAGAAGCTAAAAGGATTTTCCCTAACCGATTGATTTTGAAACCCTCAAGATTTAAGGCAGCTTCCGCTTTGCCATGACGCACATGAACCGTTTTGACAAGGTTTATCCCCTTGCCAAAGCCAAATAAGATTGCCACAACTAACAAATGTCCACAGAGGAAGAAGAGAAATTCCCAGCTGGTCAGGTTAAGGGGCGGTAAAAAGATATACCAAGTCGTTGCGATAAAAATAAGTTCAAAGACTATCCGTTTCATTTGCTTTCCTCCTAAATGATTCGTCCTTCCAAGTGATCCAGTTCATGCTGGCAAATCTGGGCTGGGAAGCCTGTCAAAGTAATGGTCTGTTCCTGCCACTTGCTGTCACGATAGGCAACCCTTATAGTTTCATAACGCTTAGTAGGTCTCACACCTGTCAAGGACAAACAGCCTTCCTCTGTCTCATAAGCTCCTTCAGAGGACAGGAGCACTGGATTAAACATGACCACAGGAACCAAGCCAAGATTAAAGATAATCACGCGCTTCTGCACCCCAATCATATTGGCAGCCAGACCGACACAAGTCTCACGATTCGCTAAGAGAGTATCTTGTAAGTCTCTAGCAAGATACAGATCATCCTGACTTGCCAGCTGAGATACCTGAGATAAAAACAAAATATCCTTCACAATTTTCTTTTCCACTTCCTCACACTCCTCTTGATCTTTACTATATTATAGCAATTATAGCACAAAAGCCAATAACTGCAAGCCCTTTCCCTCAACTGTAGCAAAAAGCCATCCGAAGATGACTTTTTCTTTTTAAATCGCATTCTTATCAAAGCCAAGTTTACGTTGAACAAACTTGACAATTTCGACGATGATAATCATTGAGAAGCTTCCAGCCATAACGATTCCCCATTGAGACAAGTCTAGTTTGGTTACGTGGAAGATTCCTTCAAGCGGTTCTACGACGATTGTTGCCATAAGAAGGATGAAGGATACCAAGATAGACCAGTTGAAGGTCTTAGACTTGAATGGACCAACTGTCAAGATGGACTGGTAAACAGACTTGACATTGTAAGCATGGAAAAGCTGAATCAAGCCAAGGGTTGCAAAGGCCATAGTAAGGGCATCCGCATGAATGGCATGATTGTCACCCACATGAACTGGGTAAGCAAGGGCAAGGCCATAAACACTCATAACAAGGGCTGCTTGGAGTACACCTTGATAGATGATAGAACTTAAAACACCACCTGAGAAGAAGCTTGCCTTGCGTCCACGTGGTTTATGGGTCATAACACCTGGCTCCGCAGGTTCAACACCTAGAGCGATAGCTGGGAAGGTATCGGTTACCAGGTTGATCCACAAGAGATGAACTGGCTGCAAAACATCCCAACCAAACAAGGTTGATAGGAAGATAGTTAGTACTTCAGCAGTATTGGCAGAAAGTAGGTACTGAATAGTCTTTTGAATGTTTGAGAAGACCTTACGTCCTTCTTCCACTGCGACGATGATAGTCGCAAAGTTGTCGTCAGCAAGAATCATGTCTGAAGCCCCTTTAGAAACCTCTGTACCTGTGATTCCCATACCGATACCGATATCGGCTGTTTTCAGAGCTGGCGCATCATTGACACCGTCACCTGTCATGGCAACGACCTTACCTTGTTTTTGCCAAGCCTTGACGATACGAACCTTGTGTTCTGGAGATACACGGGCATAAACAGAGTATTGACCAACTACTTTTTCAAAGTCTTCATCTGACAGTTCGTTGAGCTCAGCACCAGTTAAAACGTGGCCTTCTGTATCATTTGCATCAATGATTCCCAAACGTTTAGCAATAGCTTCTGCTGTGTCTTGATGGTCACCCGTAATCATGATTGGACGGATTCCAGCTTCCTTAGCTACACGAACAGCCTCAGCTGCCTCAGGACGTTCAGGGTCAATCATCCCAATCAAACCAGTAAAGATTAAATCATTTTCAAGCTCTTCAGAAGTGAGGTTTTCTGGAATACTCTCAATAATCTTATAAGCACCTGCAAGGACACGCAAGGCTTGGTGGGCCATTTCAGAGTTGTTTGTGTGAATGAGGTTTGTAACCTTCTCATCAATCGGAGCAATATCCCCAGCCTTATCACGAAGAACACAACGTTTCAAAAGTTGGTCTGGGGCACCCTTGACCGCTACAAGGAATTTACCATCTGGTAATGGGTGAACCGTTGACATGAGCTTACGGTCAGAGTCAAATGGTAACTCAGCTACACGAGGATATTTCTCTAAAAATCCTTTAACATCGTAGCCCTTGTCCAAGGCATACTGGATAAAGGCTGTTTCGGTTGGGTCACCAATCAGATTGCCTTCCACATCGATTTTCGTATCATTAGCCAAAACAACTGAACGAAGAAGAGGCATTTCAAGACCTAGTTCAATATCATCAGCTGAGTCATGTAGGACTGCATCGTAGAAGACTTTTTCGACTGTCATCTTGTTCATAGTCAGCGTACCAGTCTTATCAGAAGCAATGATTTCTGTTGAACCAAGTGTTTCTACTGCTGGCAACTTACGAACGATAGAGTTTCGTTTTGCCAAAACTTGAGTACCAAGGGCAAGAACGATGGTCACGATAGCAGGAAGTCCTTCTGGGATGGCTGCAACAGCAAGCGCAACAGAGGTCATCAACTCACCAAGTGGATTTTTCCCTTGAATGAAGACACCCACTACAAAAGTAACAAGGGCAATGACCAAGATAGCATAGGTCAAGACCTTAGAAAGGTTGTTCAAGTTTTGTTTAAGTGGTGTATCTGTCTCATCCGCATCTTGAAGCATACCAGCGATATGACCAACTTCCGTGTACATACCTGTATTGACAACAACACCAAGACCACGACCATAAGTCACATTTGAGTTTTGGAAGGCCATATTGACACGGTCACCAATACCAGCATCTGCAGCAAGTTCAACTGTCAAGTCTTTTTCGACTGGTACAGACTCACCTGTCAGTGCTGCTTCTTCGATTTTAAGAGAGTTGGCTTCTAGTAAACGTAGGTCTGCAGGTACTACATCACCAGCTTCGAGAGCGACGATATCACCTGGTACCAATTCTTTAGAATCAATCTCCGCCATATGCCCATCACGAAGAACGCGGGCAGCTGGACTAGACATGGATTTGAGGGCTTCGATGGCTTCTTCTGCTTTTCCTTCTTGGTAAACACCAAAGGCAGCGTTAATGATAACCACGGCTAAAATGATAATGGCATCTGCGATATCTTCCCCACCAGAAGTCACAACTGACAAAATAGCTGCCGCAACTAGGATGATAATCATCAAATCCTTAAATTGCTCGATAAATTTGACCAGGATTGATCGTTTCTCGCCTTCTTCGAGTTCATTGTGGCCAAATTCTGCAAGGCGCTTTTCCGCCTCACTTGATGACAAACCTTGCTCGGTCGCATCCACAGCCTTCAAGACCTCTTCAGGACTCTGAGTGTAAAACGCTTGGCGTTTTTGTTCTTTTGACATGTGTCTCCTCCTTGACATTGTGTGCAAAACAGGCCCTCTATTTCCCATCGTATCTTTTCACGACAAACAAAAAGAGACCTGTTAATCATAACAAGTCTCGCTGTTTAAGATAGTGCCGGAAAGCATACTTTTCAGTATGAAATTCGGAATGACGACACTATCGCAGGTTTCTGCCAGCTACTCCCTTGAGTAGTACTATTATACCAAATCATCTCATTTTATTCAACAAACTAATACTTACCAATCAAATCAAAAATCAGTCAATTATTCCTCTCCTTCAATTCTTTTAACTCCAAAGTATACTGCCATCCATTGATTAAACCATGCATCACTTTCTTTATGTAAATTATTAGTTCCTTGATAGGCATTATATGAGTATCTAGGTTTTTTTAGCAGTTTCAGCACTACATTCTTTTGACCAGATTTTTTAGCCTCTATCAGTTGAGAATATTGATTTTTAACTTGAATATAGGTTTCATAATTATCTTGAATAACACTAGCATACGATAATCCGAATTTAATTAAAATAGGAAAAATCAAAATAATAGAAATTATTTTTAACCTTCGTACTTGCTCCAATGTCAATTTTAACAATTGCATAACTACCAAACAAAGAAGCATACTTGCACCAAAAAATACCCTATCTGGTTTCTCATTACTCGCAATGAGACTATATATACAAGCTAAATGAGCAATTACCATAAAACCGATTTCTATCAACTGTTCTCTTTTTATCTGTTTCATAGCTATCAAATAAGTTAGTAATAATGCCAAAATTAGATACAGTAAACTATATTTCGTATAGGATATCTGGGCTAACTCAACGATTTTGTCTTTGATATTTTCAAAAATCGAGATTTCTCCCGCCCTTTGATGAGAGCCTGGTGAGGATATCATCAAAATAAATCCTGCTATAGCACTAATAATCTCAACTATTTTCCACATTGGAATTTTTTGTTCCAATATATGAAAAGAAAAATAGAATACTGACCATAAAATGATAGCAGGGGAGGTGTTCTCATTCCCTGCTCCCATAAAGAATGCTAACATAAGAGTCAAAGGTAAACATTTCTTAGAAATATCACTTTTCGTAAATAAGTAAATCCACAGTAAGTCAATTACTGCAGTCCATAGATAATTTCCCGATCCTGATACCCAAAGAACTGTTTTCCCAATTTCTGGCAAAAACCACCATAACATAAAAAATAAAATAGTTAGGTATATCGCCCGTAGTTTTTCAGGATACACCTTTATTATATTAGAACTTATTCGCTCTATCAGCGCTACCAGCATTACGAATATAAACGAGTTAAAAATATTAAAATATAATTTATCAAATTGCATAAAAATTTGCACTATGCTATGTGCTGTAAAACGTCCGTTCCATATTTTCCAGTGATTAACTTGTGAAGTAATCAAATCAAAAATATTTTTTACAATTTCTTCGTTTCCTGTAGGCATCGAATCTTTGTAAATATATCTATAAACAAAATCATCTGACGTATAGAGGGTAAAATAATTTAGTATATAAATTAAAATGAAGATTGCAATACAAACTAACAAATAATTAAATAATGATTTTCTAGAAGCTATCATTACTTTGCTCCTTGACTACATATATCGGTCTCTTTTTAGTTTCTAGAAAAATTTTTCCAATGTATTTACCCATAATTCCAATAGATAAGAGTTGCAGTCCACCTAAAAAAAGAATAATCGTCATGATAGAAGTCCATCCTGATGTTGGATTCCCCATAATCAACGTCCTGATAACAATAAAAAACATTAGAAAAAAAGATATGATACAAACAAGAAGTCCTAGAACAAACGATACTGCAAGGGGTGCATCTGAAAAATTAATAATCCCTTCAAGTGAATACTTAAAAAGGGACCAAAAACTCCATGATGTATTCCCCACTACACGCTCAACATTATTGTATTTTAAATATTCCGTTTTAAAACCGACCCATGCAAAAATTCCTTTTGAAAAGCGATTGTACTCCGATAACTCTAATATAGCATCCAACATTTGACGACGCATCAAGCGAAAATCACGAGCACCATCTACCACATCTAAGTGGCTGATTTTATTTATAATTTTATAAAATAATTTTGCAAATAGAGAGCGAATCAAAGGTTCTCCTTTACGGTTTACTCTATAACTCCCAACACAATCTATTCTCTTATTATTATCTAGTATCGATTTCATTTGAATTAATAATTCTGGTGGATCTTGAAGATCAGCATCCATCACTGCTACATATTCGCCTTGGGCTTGCTTTAATCCAGCATAAAGCGCTGCTTCTTTACCAAAATTTCGAGAGAATGATATATAACTAACTCTTTTTTGCTTACTATTTAATTTTTTTAAAACGTTCAATGTGCTATCTATAGAACCGTCATCAACAAAAATATAATCTATCTCCTCGTCAATCTGTGAACTAATTTTTTCTACTTCTCTAAAAAATATCGGAATAGAGTCCTCCTCATTAAAGCAAGGAATTACTATAGAAATTCCCATTTTCTTTTTACCTCTCTTATACGAACTTCCTAATAATAAAATAAATATTACTTTATCAGTCTATCATATTTCCTAAAAAAAAAAAAGCAATCTCTGCTTTGTATTTTCTTAGTTTTATCCGTCCTATTTGAATTTTCCCTTGAAAACCAGTATAATGGTAGAATGCTATGTGACTAGAAAGGAAGTTGAATGAAGCAATCTATCTCAAATCTCAAGTTAGCTGAGCGTGGGGCCATTATCAGCATTTCGACCTACCTGCTCTTGTCTGCAGCAAAATTAGCAACTGGGCACCTCCTCCATTCATCCAGTTTGGTGGCAGATGGTTTTAATAACGTGTCGGACATCATTGGAAATGTGGCCCTCTTGATTGGGATTCGGATGGCGCGCCAGCCTGCAGACCGTGACCATCGCTTTGGCCACTGGAAGATTGAGGATTTGGCAAGCTTAATCACTTCCATCATCATGTTTTATGTCGGTTTCGATGTACTTCAGGATACCATTCAAAAAATTCTCAGTCATGAAGAAAAGGTTATTGACCCTCTGGGCGCAACTCTGGGAATTATGTCTGCAGCGATTATGTTTATGGTTTATCTCTACAACACTCGCCTCAGTAAGAAATCCAACTCCAAGGCACTAAAGGCCGCAGCAAAGGACAATCTTTCTGATGCTGTTACCTCACTTGGTACTACTATTGCCATCCTAGCTAGCAGTTTCAATTATCCCATTGTGGATAAACTGGTTGCCATTATCATCACTTTCTTTATCTTGAAGACTGCCTATGATATCTTCATCGAGTCTTCCTTTAGTCTTTCAGATGGCTTTGACGACCGTCTGCTTGAGGACTATCAAAAGGCCATTATGGAAATTCCCAAAATTAGCAAGGTTAAGTCCCAAAGAGGGCGCACCTACGGTAGCAACATTTACCTTGATATTACGCTAGAAATGAATCCTGACTTGTCTGTTTTTGAGAGTCATGAAATCGCGGATCAAGTTGAGTCTATTCTGGAGGAACGTTTTGGAGTCTTTGATACCGATGTCCATATCGAGCCAGCACCTATACCTGAGGATGAAATTTTAGACAATGTCTATAAAAAATTGCTCATGCGTGAACAATTGATTGACCAAGGAAATCAACTGGAAGAACTCTTGGCTGATGATTTTGTCTATATTCGTCAGGATGGAGAGCAGATGGATAAAGAGGCCTATAAAGCCGAAAAAGAGTTGAATGCAGCTATCAAGGATATCCAGATCACTTCCATCAGTCAAAAGACCAAACTCATCTGCTATGAGTTAGATGGTATCGTCCATACCAGTATCTGGCGTCGCCACGAAACCTGGCAAAATATCTTTCATCAAGAAACCAAAAAAGAATAGAGAAATCCTGTCCATGAGACGGGATTTTTCCATTCTTCTAGCTATCAAACTCACTTAAATACTCATAGCGTTCGTATTTTTCAAGGAGTGCTTCGTTTTTCTCATCCAGTTCTTTTTGGAGAGTAGCCAGCTTACCAAAGTCAGAGCCGTTGGCCTGCATTTCCTCTTCAATAGCAGCGATACGGTTTTCTAAGGCTTCAATATCGCCTTCAATGCTTGCCCACTCCTGCTTTTCTTGGTAGGTCATGCGTTTCTTGTCTTCTCGGACCTTGACTACTTTTTCCTTTTCTGCCTTTTGCACTTGATTGGCCATCTCTGTTTCAAAGGCTTTTTCATCAAGATAGTCGGTGTAATGACCAAAGAAAGGACGAATCTTGCCATCCTCAAAAGCGAGAATCTTGGTCGCTACCTTATCCAAGAAATAGCGGTCGTGACTAACAGTCAAGACTGGACCTGCAAAGCCTTGCAAGAAATTCTCCAAAACTGTCAAGGTCGCAATATCTAGATCATTGGTTGGCTCGTCCAAAAGGAGAACATTTGGTTTTTCCAAGAGCAGTTTGAGGAGATAAAGACGTTTTTTCTCTCCCCCAGACAATTTCTCAATCAAGGTTCCATGCGTCGAACGTGGGAAAAGAAACTGCTCCAGCAGCTCTGCAATAGAAGTCGTAGAACCACCGCTGGTCTTGACCTCTTCTGCCACTTCCTGCAAGTAATTGATCACTCGCTTGCTTTCATCCAAGCCCTCAATTTGCTGAGAGAAATAGGCGATACGAACAGTTTCCCCAATCACAACTTGTCCTGCTGTCGGCTCAAGAATGCCTGCAATCAAGTTAAGGAGAGTTGATTTCCCAACACCGTTGTCCCCAACAATTCCAATACGATCTTTAGCCTGCACCAAGAGATTAAAATCTTGCAAAATTATCTTGTCATCATAAGCAAAGCAAACATCCTGAAACTCGATGACTTTCTTCCCAATCCGACTGGTTTCAAAGTTCATGGTCAAGTCTGTCTCAGCACTACTGCCTGAAACTTCCTTTTTCAAGTCATGGAAACGATTGATACGAGCCTGCTGCTTGGTCGCACGCGCCTGCGGTTGTCTGCGCATCCAAGCCAATTCTTGTTTGTAGAGTTGTTCTTTTTTATGAAGAAGAGCCGCGTCGCGCTCATCCTGTTCCGCTTTAAGGCGAACATAGTCCTGATAATTGCCTTGATATTCTGTCAAGCCTGCTCGGTCCAACTCGAAAATCCGTGTTGACAAAGCGTCTAGGAAATAACGATCGTGGGTGATAAAAAGGACGGTCTTCTTGGAATTTTTTAAAAAGAGGGTCA
>CAUOWW010000044.1:0-13838 GCA_963508345.1 uncultured bacterium | reverse complement strand
TGATGCAGATTTCAGATGCAGAATGGCAGGTCATGAAGATTATTTGGATGCAAGGGGAACAGACTAGTACGGATTTGATCAGGGTTCTGGCGGAGAGATTTGACTGGTCCAAGTCGACCATTCAGACTCTTCTGGCTCGTTTGGTTGAGAAAGAGTGTCTGACTCGGAAAAAAGAAGGCAAGTCTTTTGTCTATTCAGCCCTTTTAACTTTGGACCAAAGTCGGGATTTACTTGTCCAAGATATTAAAGACAAGGTTTGCTCCCGTAGGATTAAGAATTTGTTGGCTGATTTGATTAAGGAATGTGATTTTACTCTGGCTGACTTGGAGGACTTGGAAGCTGTGATTTCAGAGAAGAAATCAAGCGCTGTAACAGAAGTAAGATGTAATTGTATGTAAAGGAGATTTTATGTTGAATATTATTGTAACCATTGTTTGTATTGCCCTTATCGCCTTTATCTTGTTTTGGTTTTTCAAAAAGCCTGAAAAATCTGGACAAAAGGCCCAGCAAAAAAAGGGCTACCAAGAGATTCGAGTGGAAGTCATGGGGGGCTATACGCCTGAGTTGATTATCCTCAAGAAATCAGTGCCAGCCCGCATTGTCTTTGACCGTAAGGACCCTTCACCCTGTCTGGACCAAATTGTTTTTCCAGACTTTGGTGTACATGCGGACCTGCCAATAGGGGAAGAGTATATAGTGGAAATCACGCCTGAGCAGGTTGGAGAGTATGGTTTCTCTTGTGGCATGAATATGATGCACGGTAAGATGATTGTAGAATAGGAGAATGATATGACTGAAATTGTAAAAGCAAGTCTTGAAAATGGTGTTCAAAAAATCCGTATCACGGCAGACAAAGGCTACCATCCAGCCCACATTCAACTGCAAAAAGGAGTTCCTGCTGAGATCACCTTTCACCGTGTGACACCTTCAAACTGTTATAAGGAAATTCTGTTTGAAGAAGAAGGCATCTTGGAACCAATCGGCGTAGATGAGGAGAAAGTCATTCGTTTTACACCTCAAGAATTAGGTCAACATGAATTTTCTTGTGGCATGAAGATGCAAAAAGGAAGCTATACAGTCGTTGAGAAGACTCGAAAATCTCTATCACTTTTACAGCGTTTTTGGATTACTAGTATCTTTACTGTGCCTCTTGTGATTCTCATGATTGGGATGTCGACAGGAGGAATTAGTCACCAAGTCATGCGTTGGGGCACCTTTTTAGCCACAACACCCATTATGCTGGTAGCTGGAGTTCCATATATCAGAAGCGCCTGGGCTAGTTTTAAAAAGCACAATGCCAACATGGATACCTTGGTTGCTCTGGGAACCCTAGTGGCCTATTTCTATAGCTTAGTTGCCCTCTTCGCTGGTCTCCCCGTTTACTTTGAAAGTGCTGCATTTATCTTCTTCTTCGTTCTTATGGGGGCAGTTTTTGAGGAGAAAATGCGGAAAAATACTTCCCAAGCTGTGGAGAAATTGCTGGACTTGCAGGCTAAAACAGCAGAAGTCTTGCGTGAGGATAGCTATGTTCAAGTTCCCTTGGAGCAAGTCAAGGTAGGTGACCTGATTCGAGTGCGTCCCGGTGAAAAGATTGCGGTTGATGGTGTCGTAGTAGAAGGTATCTCTAGTATTGATGAGTCTATGGTGACAGGTGAGAGCCTGCCTGTGGACAAGACAGTTGGAGATACCGTCATTGGTTCAACCATCAATAATAGTGGAACACTTGTTTTTAGAGCAGAAAAAGTTGGTTCAGAGACTGTTTTGGCTCAGATTGTGGATTTTGTGAAGAAAGCTCAGACAAGTCGTGCGCCGATTCAGGACTTGACGGATAAAATTTCAGGCATTTTTGTCCCAGCAGTTGTCATTTTAGGGATTGTGACCTTTTGGGTTTGGTTCGTCTTGCTCAGGGATAGTGTAGTCGTGCTTGGAGCGAGTTTTGTCTCTTCGCTTCTCTATGGAGTGGCTGTTTTGATTATTGCCTGCCCTTGTGCCTTGGGTCTTGCAACACCGACAGCCCTTATGGTGGGGACAGGTCGCAGTGCCAAGATGGGAGTTCTTCTCAAAAATGGAATGGTTCTACAGGAAATCCAGAAAGTCCAAACTCTTGTCTTTGATAAGACTGGGACTTTGACGGAAGGGAAGCCTGTGGTAACAGATATCGTCGGCGACGAAGTAGAAGTGCTTGGATTAGCAGCCTCCTTGGAAGAAGCTTCCCAACACCCATTGGCTGAAGCCATTGTGAAACGAGCGAGTGAAGTTGGACTTGAGTTTCAAACTGTGGAAAATTTCCAAGCCTTGCACGGAAAAGGTGTTTCAGGGCAAATAGCTGGAAAACAAGTCTTACTTGGAAATGCTAAAATGCTGGATGGCATGGATATTTCTAGCATTTATCAAGAAAAACTAGAACAACTGGAAAAAGAAGCTAAGACAGTTGTGTTTTTGGCTGTGGACAATGAAATCAAAGGCTTGCTTGCTCTGCAAGATATTCCTAAGGAAAATGCTAAGCTTGCCATCAGTCAGTTGAAAAAGCGTGGCCTTAAAACAGTCATGCTGACAGGAGACAATGAAGGTGTGGCGCGTGCCATTGCAGATCAGATTGGAATCGAAGAGGTCATTGCAGGTGTCTTGCCAGAAGAAAAAGCTCATGAAATCCATAAACTGAAACAATCAGGTAAAGTAGCCTTTGTTGGTGATGGGATTAATGATGCTCCTGCCCTTAGTGTAGCAGATGTAGGGATTGCCATGGGAGCTGGAACAGATATCGCCATCGAGTCAGCAGATTTAGTGTTGACAACCAATAATCTTTTAGGAGTGGTTCGTGCCTTCGACATGAGTAAGAAAACCTTTAATCGAATTTTGCTCAATCTTTTCTGGGCCTTTATCTACAATGTCGCCGGAATTCCGATAGCAGCAGGAGTTTTTTCAGGTGTTGGACTGGCCCTCAACCCAGAACTGGCAGGTCTAGCCATGGCCTTTAGTTCTGTATCCGTTCTGACCAGTTCACTTCTGCTAAACTTTAGTAAAATAGATTAAAAGCGAGCTTGCTCGCTTTTAATACTCTTTGAAAATTTCTTCAAACCACGTCAACGTCGCCTTGCCGTAGATATATGTAACTGACTTCGTCAGTCTTATCTACAACCTCAAAGCCGTGCTTTGAGCAACCTGCGGCTAGTTTCCTAGTTTGCTCTTTAATTTTCATTGAGTATTATAAAACAGAATCTAAAAACGTTTTCAAACTGTACTGTAATAGATAATAAGAACTTGTGAGCAGATTCTTAGTAAACTAAAATTAAATGTGGTAAATTAGAATTGTAATAAATTTACTAAAAGCGTTTTCATAATTTATCTTAATGTTTCTTAGTAAATTTAAAAATATTTGAAGGAGAGTTATCATTATGACTCAAGGGAAAATTACTGCATCTGCAGCAATGCTTAACGTATTGAAAACATGGGGCGTAGACACAATCTACGGTATCCCATCAGGAACACTCAGCTCATTGATGGACGCTTTGGCTGAAGACAAAGATATCCGTTTCTTGCAAGTTCGCCACGAAGAAACAGGTGCTCTTGCAGCGGTTATGCAAGCTAAATTCGGCGGCTCAATCGGGGTTGCAGTTGGTTCAGGTGGTCCAGGTGCGACTCACTTGATTAACGGTGTTTACGATGCAGCTATGGATAACACTCCATTCCTTGCTATCCTTGGATCACGTCCAGTTAACGAACTCAACATGGATGCCTTCCAAGAATTGAACCAAAACCCAATGTACAACGGTATCGCTGTCTACAACAAACGTGTAGCTTACGCTGAGCAATTACCAAAAGTAATCGACGAAGCTTGCCGTGCTGCAGTTTCTAAAAAAGGTCCAGCTGTTGTTGAAATCCCAGTAAACTTCGGTTTCCAAGAAATCGACGAAAACTCATACTACGGTTCAGGTTCATACGAACGTTCATTCATCGCTCCTGCTTTGAACGAAGTTGAAATCGACAAAGCTGTTGAAATCTTGAACAATGCTGAACGTCCAGTTATCTACGCTGGTTACGGTGGTGTTAAAGCTGGTGAAGTGATTACTGAATTGTCACGTAAAATCAAAGCACCAATCATCACAACTGGTAAAAACTTTGAAGCTTTCGAATGGAACTACGAAGGTTTGACAGGTTCTGCTTACCGTGTTGGTTGGAAACCAGCCAACGAAGTGGTCTTTGAAGCAGACACAGTTCTTTTCCTTGGTTCAAACTTCCCATTTGCTGAAGTTTACGAAGCATTCAAGAACACTGAAAAATTCATCCAAGTGGATATCGACCCTTACAAACTTGGTAAACGCCATGCCCTTGACGCTTCTATCCTTGGTGATGCAGGTCAAGCAGCGAAAGCAATCCTTGACAAAGTAAACCCAGTTGAATCTACTCCATGGTGGCGTGCAAACGTTAAGAACAACCAAAACTGGCGTGATTACATGAACAAACTCGAAGGTAAAACTGAGGGTGAATTGCAATTGTACCAAGTTTACAATGCAATCAACAAACATGCTGATCAAGACGCTATCTATTCAATCGACGTAGGTGACACTACTCAAACATCTACTCGTCACCTTCACATGACACCTAAGAACATGTGGCGTACATCTCCACTCTTTGCGACAATGGGTATTGCCCTTCCTGGTGGTATCGCTGCTAAGAAAGACAATCCAGATCGCCAAGTATGGAACATCATGGGTGATGGAGCATTCAACATGTGCTACCCAGACGTTATCACAAACGTTCAATACGACCTTCCAGTTATCAACGTTGTCTTCTCAAATGGTAAATATGCCTTCATCAAGGACAAATACGAAGACACAAACAAACACTTGTTTGGTTGTGACTTCCCTAATGCTGACTATGCGAAAATCGCTGAAGCTCAAGGAGCTGTTGGATTTACAGTTGACCGTATCGAAGACATCGATGCAGTCGTTGCAGAAGCTGTTAAATTGAACAAAGAAGGCAAGACTGTTGTGATCGATGCTCACATCACTCCACATCGTCCACTTCCAGTAGAAGTACTTGAATTGGATCCAAAACAACACTCAGAAGAAGCAATCAAAGCCTTCAAGGAAAAATACGAAGCAGAAGAACTCGTACCATTCCGCCTATTCTTGGAAGAAGAAGGTTTGCAATCACGCGCAATTAAATAATTCCTTCGTGGAACTTAAAAAGATCGGAGCAATCCGGTCTTTTTATGGAGGATAGTAAATGAATTTAAATCAATTAGATATTATCGTTTCAGATGTTCCCCAAGTCTGTGCTGACTTGGAGCGTATTTTGGATAAAAAGTCCGATTATGTTGATGACAGTTTTGCTCAGTTTACGATTGGCAGTCACTGTCTGATGTTGTCCCAAAATCATTTGATTCCTTTGGAAGATTTTCAGTCAGGAATCATTCTTCATATCGAGGTTGAGGATCTAAATCAGAATTACCAACGTTTAAAAGAGATTGGTGTCGAGATTTTACACGGTATTTGTGAAACGGATTGGGGAACAGAGTCCTTATTAGTTAAAGGTCCTGCTGGTCTAGTGCTTGATTTTTATCGTATGAAATAGGACATAGTAGAGTTTGATCGCCAATAAAACTTATAGCATAAGAAGGGATTTATTCACTATTTTTATAAAATTTTCTCCCTACTTTATAAGATGTTAAAAAGAGTTCAATTCGAACTCTTTTTTTGCTATAATGAGGGGAGAAAAATCAGACAGGAGATTGACATGTCAGAACCATTATTTTTACAATCAGTTATGCAAGAAAAAATCTGGGGTGGAACCAAGCTACGTGATGAGTTTGGTTACGACATCCCAAGTGAAAAAATCGGAGAATATTGGGCCATCTCAGCCCATCCAAATGGAGTCTCTAAAGTTGCCAATGGTCGCTTTGAAGGAACAGATCTAGCTACTTTATATGCAGAGCACCGTGAATTGTTTGGTAATCATCCTGAGCCTGTATTTCCGCTTTTGACTAAGATTCTGGATGCTAACGACTGGCTCAGCGTCCAAGTCCATCCAGACGATGCCTATGGACTAGAACATGAAGGCGAACTCGGAAAAACAGAATGCTGGTACATCATAGCTGCGGATGAAGGTTCAGAGATTATCTACGGTCACAATGCCAAGTCAAAAGAAGAACTCCGTCAGCAAATCGAGGACAAGAACTGGGATGCTTTGTTGACAAAAGTACCAGTTAAAGCTGGAGATTTCTTCTATGTGCCAAGTGGCACCATGCATGCTATTGGTGCGGGCATCTTGATTCTTGAAACCCAGCAGTCTAGTGACACCACTTACCGTGTCTATGACTTTGACCGTAAGGATGACAAGGGCAACTTGCGTGAACTTCACCTTGAAAAATCCATTGATGTATTGAACATCGGCGAGCCTGCAAATAGCCGTCCTGTAACTATCAAAGCTGATGATTTACGTTCCACTCTCCTTGTTTCCAATGATTTCTTTGCAGTTTACAAGTGGGAAATTACTGGAAAAGTTGACTTTGAAAAGACAGCTGACTACAGCTTGTTGAGTGTCTTGTCTGGTCAAGGTCAAGTGACCGTTGACGGAAAAAACTATCCAATCCAAAAAGGGAGCCACTTTATCCTACCAAGTGATGTTGAAGCTTGGACTCTGGAAGGGCAAGGTTTGGAATTAATTGTTAGCCATCCATAAAAAAAGAAAGGGCCTGAGTTCACTACTCAAGTCCTTTTGGATTACATAAATTGGGCGATGAAGACCACGATGATGATAATTGGGATGATGAAACGAAGAAGGAAGAGCCAGACTTGGAAGAGTCCTTGTTTCCATGCTGTTTCATCAAGTTGCAGTTCCTCCATAGCAAGTGTCTTCTTAAAGATGTAGCCAGTAAAGAGTGAAAGACAGAGAGCTCCAAATGGCATGAGAAGATTGGAAACCATGAAATCCATAGCGTCAAAGAAGGTTTTCCCAAAGATGTGAACATCCGCCATAACGCCGTAAGAAAGTGCTGAAGGAATTCCAAAGACAAAGGTCAAGATTCCTAAAATCACACTCCATTTAGCACGCTTACTGTTGTCCTGATTGGTAATATTACCCACATTGATTTCCAGCATAACGACAGAAGAAGTGACTGTCGCAAAGAGGAAGAGCAAGAGGAAGAGGATGTAGAAAATGGTTCCAAAAGGCATCTTGTCAAAGAGTTGAGGCAAGACGATAAAGAGCAAGCTTGGTCCCCCTTCAGACTGGATATTGAAGGCTGACATGGCTGGGAAAATGGCTAGACCTGCCATGATGGATACCGAGATGTTCATTGCTACGATGGAAATCCCTGATTGGACCAGATTGGTTTTCTTGTCCAAGTAAGAAGCATAGGTCAGCATGGCTGTAACCCCTAGTGAGAGGGCAAAGAAAGATTGTCCCAGAGCATAGAGGAGACCAGCACTGGTCAGTTTTGAAAAGTCTGGTTTGAGGAAGTAGAGAACGCCTTCCATGGCATTTGGCAAGCTGAGAGAGCGCCCGATGATGACGACAAAGATGATAAAGAGTAGCGGCATCATGACCTTCGAAGCTCTTTCAATCCCTTTTTGAACCCCACGTGATACAATAAAGATATTCAACAAGATAAAGGCTGCTTGAGCTCCTAGGGCAATGGCTGGATTTGAAATGATTGAAGTAAATAACTGAGCATAATCACCCGTTCCACCAAGTTGGAACAATTTCCCAAACTCAATACCCAGATAAACTAGAATCCATCCTCCAATAACACTGTAGAAAGATAAGAGGATAAAGAGGGCAAAGGCACCAATCCAACCGATAAAGTTGTACTTACTATTCTTACCAAGTTTTCCAAAGGTTTTAATCCCAGAGACACCAGCACTTCGACCGAGGGCAAATTCAGCTAGCAAAAGAGGGAAACCGATTAAAATAGTGGAGATAAGAAAGACCAGTAAAAAGCCTCCTCCGCCATTAGCAGCAGTCATGTAGGGGAATTTCCAAACGGCACCAAGTCCGATGGCTGATCCAGCAGATGCTAGGATAAAGCCCAGTTTAGAACCCCATTGCGATTTTTCAGACATAGTTAAACTCCTAAAATTAGTATTACAAAAGAAAAAGCTACTGCCCTTGGCAAATAGCCTCATCAGTACTCAAGATGAGCTTTTCTTTTGATTGATAGACTTGACTATCCTATCATGTTTTCTAAGGTCTGTCAAGAAAACCATTTTCAAGTTTTAAGACCTTTCTCAAAAATTTTTAAAAATTTCGCAAAAACGCTTGACTCTGACCTAAGGGGAGGGGGTATACTATCCTTGTAAGGAGGAAATCATGTACCATATAAAAGAAGCTGCGCAGCTTTCAGGTGTTTCTGTCAAGACCCTGCACCACTACGACAAGATAGGACTTTTGGTTCCTTTAAAGTCGGAAAACGGCTATCGAATCTACAGTAAAGAGGATTTGGAACGCCTTCAGGTCATTCTTTACTACAAATATCTAGGCTTTTCTTTAGAAAAAATAGCAGAGCTGTTAAAGGAAGAAAGGACAAATTTATTGCCTCATTTGACCAGGCAGTTGGACTATTTGACTCGAGAAAGGCAACATCTGGATACTTTGATTTCCACCTTGCAAAAAACCATTCAAGAACAAAAAGGAGAAAGAGAAATGAGCATTCAAGAGAAATTTGCAGGATTTAACTACCAAGACCATCAAAAGTACCACCAAGAGGCGGTAGAGAAATATGGACAAGAAGTTATGGACCAGGCCATCGAGCGCCAAAAAGGTCACGAAGACGAAGCTACGGCTGCCTTTAATCAAGTCTTTCAAGCCTTGGCACAAAATCTTCAAGCTGGTTTGCCTGTAACAGCAATCGAAAACCAAGAAGAGGCTGCTAAACTCTTGCAAGCTATCCGTACTTATGGATTTGACTGCTCAATTGAAGTATTCGGTTATATTGGTAAAGGCTACGTCTATAACCCAGAGTTTAAGGAAAACATTGACAAATTTGGAATTGGAACAGCCCAGTACACATCAGATGTCATTGCTCATTATGTTCAAACTCAGACAAAATAAAATCGGAGGAGTATTCTTCCGATTTTTACTAAATTCAAGCACTACTTGCTTAATAATTTTTCTACTACATTTAGTTTTCGCATGGTCAAATCTACATTGAAAAGCTTTTCAAGATAGTTAGTATTGAGCTTTTTTTGTTTTGCAGTTCTAGGGAGATAGAGGTAGAGACAGTGGTTACCGACACAAATTTCTTCTTCGCCGTAATCAATTTTTAATTTTTCTAAAGGAAGACTTTGAATAGGTTCTTGATAAAAAATCACGTGTACACGGTCATAAAGATAGTGTTCTCCAAACGGATTTTCTTGGACAATGTTTTTAAAAATATCCTTATTCTTAATGACTATTTTGAGATCGGCTCCAATCTTTTCCTTTATTAGAGTATGAACCTGTTCTCGTATTTCTTCGAGAGCTAAGTTACTTTCAAGAATGATATTCCCACTTTGAATATAGGTTCGAACTTGTTGAAAACCAGCTTCTGTCAAGATATCTACTAGATAAGACATTTTAGGGATAGCATTTTTTCCATTAGGAGTAACTCCCCTTAACAAAATAATATGTTCCAAAGTAGTTCCTTTCTTTTGGGGCTGATTTAGCCATTAAATAATTCAGATTTAGATTGGGTTTGATCCCGCCACCCAACCAGTACAGAGGGCAGAAGTGATGTTAAACCCACCCGTGTGGGCATTGATATCCAGTACCTCGCCAGCAAAGTGGAGTCCAGGTACCAGCTTACTTTCAAGGGTTTTAGGGTTGATTTCCTTAAGACTGACACCACCCTTGGTGACAAAGGACTTGGCAAGGGACATTTTGCCAGTCACAGGGATTTTGAGAGCCTTGATAGACTGGAGAAGTTGTTCACGTTCCTTTTCAGTCAGTTGTTTGACTTTTTCTGGATAGCCTTGCACAAAAAATTCTGCCAAGCGTTCTGGAAGCAAAGTTTTTAAAGCATTTTTCAAGGATTTTTCCCGATTTTCTTCTAGGAATGCAGCTAAGTCCATCTCAGAAAGTTGAGGCAAAACATCCAGTGAGAGAATCTCCCCACCCTTGACAAAGCTGGATATACGCAGGGCAGCAGGACCTGACAAACCAAAGTGGGTAAAAAGCAAATCGTGAGTGATGACATGTTTACCATAGCTTAAGGTCACATCGTCCAGCGAAATGCCCTGCAAGGCCTTATGTGGAAAATCTGTCAATAAAGGACTTTCAGCTGCCTCAAGCTCGGTAATGGTGTGCTTAAAATGACGGGCAATCTCATGACCAAAACCAGTCGAACCAGTAGAAGGATAGGATTTACCACCTGTTGTGACAATCAGTTTATCACAAGTGAAGATTTGGTCAGGTGACTTAAGGACAAATTGGTCATCCACCTTTTTAACCGAAACAATCTCGGTTTGAGTAGCAACTTGACCACCTAGCTCAGTGATTTTCTTTTCCAAGGCTTCGATAATGGTTCGAGACTTGTCACTAGCAGGAAAGACGCGTCCGTGGTCCTCGACCTTAAGTTTAACACCATTTTCTGTAAAAAAGTTAATGATATCATGGTTATCAAATTGGGAGAAGACACTGTAGAGAAAGCGTCCATTGCCAGGTATGCCAGCTAGTAGGTCATCTAGAGTTCCGTTGTTGGTTACATTGCAACGTCCCCCACCAGTCCCAGCTAATTTTTTTCCAAGTTTCCGATTTTTTTCGATGAGGAGAGTTTTCTGTCCATAAAAGCTACTGGAAATTGTAGCCATCATGCCAGCAGGTCCTCCACCGATGACAATAGTATCAAAATGTTTCATAGCTCTATTGTACCACAAAAAAACAAGAGATGAAGTCACCTCTTGTCAAGAATGCAATTAATCAATTTCATATCCCATTAGCAAACCGCCATCTTCTGCATAGAAACTGCAGAGACCAGATGTTGGGAGAATTTTAATATCCGCCTGTGGGAAATTTTCACGGATTCGGTCTGAAAGCTGTTGGCAACATTTCTCGTTATTGCGTTGGGCCATGACAATACGACCACCAGCATATCCTGCTTTTACTAACTCCTCATAGGCTGCCTGAACTGATTTTTTTGAACCTCGTGCTTTTTGTAGCAATTCGAGGGTTCCAGTTTCACTAGCTTCCCCAACCATACGGATATTTAGAAGGCCAACGACCGTACCGATAAGCTTGCTCAAACGGCCGTTTTTAACCAAGTTATCGACCTTTGCTAGAACAAAGAGCAACTTGGTTTTTTCTTGATAAGCTGTGATAGTTTTAACCACTTCTTCAAAAGATAGGCCCTGGTCAATCAAGTCATTTAATTTTTCTACGAGCAAGTCAACTTCCCCACCAGCAGACAAACTATCAATCACATGAATCTTAGTATCAGGATGGTCTTCCAGATAAATATTCTTAGCCAGTTGAGCACTATTGTGACTGCCAGAAAGAGTACCTGTGATGGTTACTAGGAAAATGTTTTTGGCTCCTTCAAATGCTCGTAAATAATCATCTGGGCTTGGACAAGCTGATTTTGAAGCTTCTGCTGTTGCATACATAGTTTCCATCATTTTATCAATGTCAAGACTGGCATCATCAACAAAGACCTGATCAGCTACTTGAATGGTTAAGGGGACACTTACAAAGGTTGTGTCAATAGCTGGTTTTGCCAGTTGACGATAATCACAACCAGAGTCAGCAATAATCTTCCAAGTCATAGAAATTCTCCATCTTTGTCAGTTATACATTGACAAAGGTTCTGTCTTTTTTTACAATTATATCATGAAAGCCCTTGAAACAAAAGCCTCATCCGTCTGTTGTGACAAGTAGAAAGAAAATGTTATGTCTGAACGTAGAATCTCTGAAAAATCTCTTGAAAATCTCAGAAAATCAAACCAAGAATCCAATTTATTAACTAGAGAAGCCATCGAAACAGCCCTCTTGCAGCTCTTGGAAAAAAAGGACCTGACCAAGATTAGTATTTCTGAATTGGTCAAACGTGCAGGCGTTTCTCGTGCAGCCTTTTACCGTAATTATGATTCCAAAGAGGAGATTTTAGAAAGCGTCTTTAAACGAACTGTCCACAATATTATGGAACAGTTGCATCATTATGATTTAAAGACAGACCTTTATCTGGTCTGGGTTCACCTTTTCCGAGAGGCCAGAAAGGAAGCCAGAGTGATTCAATTGGCCTTGGATTACCATCTGGAAAAAATCTTTGTCCAAGCCATGCAGGAATTTTTAGAAAAATACCATGGGAAATCAAAAGGTGTCAGCTCTTATCTTCATTCCTTTTGGAGCTCGGCCATCGTTTCTGTCCTTCTAAAATGGATCAAGGATGGCATGAAGGTACCAGCTGAAAAGATTGCAGATTTAGGTTTACCATTTTTTAAAAAATAGAGAAAAAGGAGAAGAGATATGACTGAAAAAAGACTAGCATGGGATGAGTATTTTGCAGCCCAAGCCTTACTAATTGCCAATCGTTCCACTTGTAAACGTGCCAAAGTGGGCGCAATTTTGGTAAAGGATAATAAAGTTATTTCCACTGGTTATAATGGTTCGGTGTCAGGGACTGAGCATTGTATTGATCACGAATGTCTGGTCATCGAAGGTCACTGTGTTCGCACTCTTCACGCAGAGGTTAATGCCATTCTCCAAGGTGCAGAACGTGGGGTTCCCAAAGGCTTTACAGCCTATGTGACCCACTTTCCATGTCTAAACTGTACAAAACAATTGCTTCAGGTTGGTTGCAAGCGTGTGGTTTATATCAACCAGTACAGAATGGACGACTACGCCCAATACCTTTATCAAGAAAAAGGGACAGAATTGACTCATTTACCACTTGAGACAGTACAGACAGCTCTTAAAGAGGCTGATCTAATGTAAAAAATATCAAAAATAAATGGTTTAGAAAGATTTTTAAACCGTTTTTTGGTATAATAAGAAGAATAAATTGAAAGAAGGAATTCCAAAAATGGGAAAAATTGAAGTTATTAATCATCCACTGATTCAACACAAATTGTCAATCTTGCGTCGTACAGATACTTCTACAAAAGCTTTTCGTGAGCTAGTAGATGAGATTGCAATGTTGATGGGATATGAAGTACTTCGTGATCTTCCACTAGAAGATGTGGAAATCGAAACACCAATCACAAAAACAGTTCAAAAACAATTGGCAGGTAAGAAATTGGCTATCGTTCCAATCTTGCGTGCAGGTATCGGGATGGTTGATGGACTTTTGAGCTTGGTTCCAGCTGCTAAAGTTGGCCACATCGGTATGTACCGTGATGAAGAAACGCTTCAACCAGTTGAGTACTTGGTGAAATTGCCTGAAGATATTGACCAACGTCAAATTTTTGTGGTAGACCCAATGTTGGCAACAGGTGGCTCAGCAATCTTGGCTGTTGATTCTCTTAAAAAACGTGGCGCATCAAATATCAAATTTGTCTGCCTTGTATCTGCTCCAGAAGGTGTTAAAGCCCTTCAAGAAGCTCATCCAGATGTAGAAATCTTTACAGCAGCCTTGGATGAACGCTTGAACGAACACGGTTATATCGTTCCAGGTCTTGGAGATGCTGGGGACCGCTTGTTCGGTACAAAATAAAATAAAAAAGAGATTGACTTGGAAAAGGATTTCCAGTCACGAAAGGAGGTTGAATTTTTGTTTCTGTCTAATGAAAACAGAGCAAAAATTTGACCTTTTTTGACCAAGATATTATAATAGTCTTATCTTCAGTCATTTGACCAACAAAAATAAAACTCAAAAGGAGAAATGAATGATTCCTGTAGTTATTGAACAAACAAGTCGTGGAGAA
>CAUOWW010000043.1:0-14188 GCA_963508345.1 uncultured bacterium | reverse complement strand
CTATACTTATGGTGATGGAGAATTGCCAGATGAGATGATGGACTTCTACGAAGACTTAGCAGACCTCAACTTGAATGGCAAAATCTACGGAGTGGTTGGCTCAGGTGATACTTTCTACGATGAATTCTGTAAAGCTGTTGATGACTTTGATCGTGTCTTTGTTTCAACAGGAGCAGAAAAAGGTTCAGAGTGTGTCAAAGTTGATCTTTCTGCCGAGGAAGAAGATATTGAACGCTTGGAACAATTTGCAGAAGAATTGGCTGCTAAAGTAGGATAAGCATAAACGTGCGCTGATGCAATCAATCAGTGCATTTTTCTTATCGTGAGTTGGGATTTTACTAGCCTATTTGGTGGCTTTTTGATACAATAATTCAAATAAAGGAGGAGATTGTATGGATTTAAAGAGTATTCGGCAAGAGATTGATCAAATCGACAACCAAATTGTCAAACTGTTAGAAGAGAGAATGCATTTAGTTGAAGGGGTTGTCGCTTATAAGAAGGCTTCAGGGAAACCGATTTTAGATACCAAGAGAGAAGAAGTTATTTTTGAAAAGGTTAGAAGTCGTGTAGAGGACAAGCGCTATCAAGAAACTATTGTCGCGACTTTTGCTGACATACTCAAACGTTCGCGTGATTATCAGGATAAGAATATCAAATGAAAAAAGAACAATTTTATCCGCTAGGAATTTTTCTAGCTGCCATGGTGGGCGGACTTGTCCGCTATCTAGTTTCCACTTGGTTACCAGCCAGTCCAGATTTTCCTTGGGGCACTCTCTTTGTTAATTATCTGGGAATTTTCTGCCTGGTTTATCTTGTCAAGGGCTATCTGGTCAATAAGGGGACTAGTAAGGGCTTGGTTTTAGCACTGGGAACAGGTTTTTGTGGAGGTTTGACAACCTTTTCTAGCCTAATTCTTGATGCTGTTAAGCTGCTCGACACAGGGCGTTATCTTAGTTTGGTCCTGTATTTGCTTTTGAGTATCGGTGGAGGTTTGCTTTTGGCTTACTATTTGGGGAGGAAGAAATGGTAATCATCTATCTTGCAATCGCTTGTGGTTTCGGAGCTTTAGTGCGCTATTTCTTTTCCCGCTATAATCAAGCTTCTAAATTGCCACTCGGAACGCTGATAGCCAATCTTTTAGGTTGTTTTTTAATTGGATTATTCTACAATCATGTGGAATCTAAAGAAGTCTATGCCATTCTAGCAACAGGATTTTGTGGAGGTTTGACAACTTTTTCGACCTTGAATGATGAACTGCAAAGACTGCTAAGTGATAAGAAGGTATTTTATTCTTATTTAGCTTTGACCTACCTAGGTGGTTTGGTTGCGATTTTTTTAGGAATTCTGCTATAAATTTCTTTACTTTTTTGTGGAAATTTGGTAAACTGTATCTTGTGTGTAATGGACGCACAAAAATACAGTTTATCCGCTGAGGAAGGTTCCTCAAGATTGACAAAGATAGGAGAATAAAATGAATCCATTAATCCAAAGCTTGACTGAAGGTCAACTTCGTACAGATATCCCATCATTCCGTCCTGGTGACACTGTTCGTGTACACGCGAAAGTTGTCGAAGGTAACCGTGAACGTATCCAGATTTTTGAAGGTGTTGTTATCGCACGTAAAGGTGCTGGCATCTCAGAAAACTACACAGTTCGTAAAATCTCTAACGGTGTAGGTGTTGAACGTATCTTCCCAATCCACACTCCACGTGTTGAAAAAATCGAAGTTGTTCGTTACGGTAAAGTACGTCGTGCGAAATTGTACTACTTGCGTGCTCTTCAAGGTAAGGCAGCTCGTATCAAAGAAATCCGTCGTTAATTCGACTAAAAAACTCTGCTTATCTAGCAGAGTTTTTCTCTAGCTCCCTTAGTTCAATGGATATAACAACTCCCTCCTAAGGAGTAGTTGCAGGTTCGATTCCTGCAGGGGGCATATAAACTATTGATTTTACTGGGTGTTTGAGGTGTTTCGTCCCAAATTCGCCCCTAAATTACAAGAATTATATAAAGTGTTGACATAGGTTTGATAAGCAACCCCTAGAATTACTTTGACAAATTATCATGAATTATAACATTTGGAATACTAATGGTCGATAAAGATTTTTATTTTGATAAGATAGAATCTATCTTAAAAGGATCTAGCAATTTTTATATTTCTTCAAATGAAGAATTGAATAAGTGCTTAGATCATGTTGTTCAGTTGATTTCGGATTCATATGTTTTATATATAAATAATTCATATACCTCCTCCTCTTTTTTAGCTATTAGTGTGCTAGAAGAGGTTGGAAAAATTCAAATGGGAATATTTATTAAAGGTTCAGATTCCTATGTGAGAAAAGATAAATTAAGAGATCATAAGTCTAAACAAATTGTTGGAACGAGCTGCACTATTTGTATGGGCGAAAGGATTAACAATGCAATTTCTAATGAAAATTTGGAAAAGATATTTCAATTTATTTATTCTGGTGAATTAAAAGATTTAAGAGAAAAAGCAATTTATTGTGATAGAAAAAATAACAATATTGTGACACCAAAAGATTTAATTACTCAAGAACTTGCAAGAAATCTACTTTTATTTGCTATAGAATCATTTGATGATAATCTGGTGGGATGGACAGACTACTCAATCGAGTTATCAAAAAAAACTGATTTATTTTTTGAAACTATTGCTAATTCTAAGATGAAATAGATAAAAACCACTCAGCCGAGCGGTTTTTGTATATTCTTTCCCTTTACAGCACCCATGTACGGATGGCATGGGCAACACCAGATTCGTCATTTGTTTTGGTGATGTATTTGGCGATTTTTTTGATTTCTGGATTTCCATTTTCCATAACAACTGGGTTGCCAACGACTTCCAGCATGGCACGGTCATTTTCTTCGTCACCAATAGCCATGGTTTCATCTTTGGTCAATCCTAGTTTTTCAGCTAGGTGGGTAATAGCTGAACCCTTATCTACATTCTTTTTAAGGAGTTCGAGGTAGAAAGGAGCAGACTTGTTGATAGAGTAGCGTTCGTAAAATTCCGCTGGTATCTTTTCAATTGCAGCATCCAGAATCTCTGGTTCATCGATGAACATACATTTGACAATTTCCTTGCCAGCCATTTCTTCAGGAGTGCGGTAGAAAATAGGCATGCTGACGAGGGTTGATTCGTGCACCGTATATTTTCCGATATTGCGATTGGCTGTGTAGATACCGTCCTTTGTAATAGCGTGCATGTGTACACCGAGCTTGCGACTGAGAAATTCCATATCCAGATAATCCTCATAAGTCAAGGATTCGCTGATAATCTCATGTCCTGTAGCAGTTTCTTGGACAAGGGCACCGTTGAAGGTCACAACATAGTCACCCTCGTCTCTCAACTGCAAGTCGTCCAGAAGTTTGGCAACACCTGCGATAGGGCGGCCAGTTGCAATCACGACTTTGACACCAGCTTCTTTGGCATCTTGGATGGCAGAAAAGACTTCAGGAGTAATCTCCTTTTGGCTGTTGACTAGGGTTCCGTCAATATCAACGGCGATTAGCTTAATACTCATAAATTTCCTCTTCTAGTTTTTATTTGGGGTAAAATGATCGTTCTCAATCAAGTGTAAAAATTGCTGGGTAATGCTTGTGAAGATGCTGTTTTGATCCAACATTTCTTTTGGGAAATAGAAACGATTATCTCCGTGGCGACTGCCAGCAAGGGATTGGACGATAGGAGACAGGCTAGAGAGTTCGGCCAGTTCTCCATTTTTTTGTAAAATCTCAATCTGTGTCCGTGGATTTTCAGATTCGGGACGATAGATATCATAAGGGAGGTCAAAGTTCTTATGAATAGCAGTATAGTAGTCGGGATCAAAGCCAATGTCCTCAACCAATTTTCTCATGCAAGCGAGTTGGTCTTGGTCTTTTTGTGAAAAGGTAATGGATTTAAAGACCTTGCGGTTGACAAAGCGTTGCGACAAGTCTGCGAGAATCTTGTTAGGACTGGTCATCCAGAGCTGGAAGTAAGTATTCATCACACCATCATCTAGAGCTAGATAGTCAGACAAGGTCACATTTTTTTCAAAGAAAGGCAGGAGATGTGGAGAAGTTCGTGCAAAGAAGTCCTTGTCCGTAGGATAGAGTTCCTTGGCGCGTTTGAGAAGATTTTGTAGGAGAACTTCCATAGCGCGTGTTGCTGGGTGAAAATAAACCTGCATATACATCTGGTAGCGACTGAGGACGTAGTCTTCGATGGCGTGCATGCCATTTCGCTGAAAGGCGATGCCATTTGCGATAGGACGAATGACTCGAAGAATTCGAGTTAGGTCAAATTCTCCATAGGATGCTCCTGTAAAATAGGAGTCGCGCAAGAGGTAGTCCATTCGGTCCGCATCAATCTGACTGGAAATGAGCTGCACGACCTGCTTATTAGGATAGGTGTGGTCAATGACACTGGCAACCTTTTCTGGAAAGTCTGGCGCCACTTGTAGTAGAACTTGGTGAATCTCCGTCTCATGACTTTGGATGATTTCCTGAGTAATGGCCTCATGGTCTGTATCAAAGAGATTTTCAAAAGTATGGGAGTAGGCACCATGCCCAAGGTCGTGTAAAAGAGCAGCGGTCATGGTCAAGAGAGACTCGGCAGGATTCCATTCCTCAGGATATTTTTCTTCGAAAATCTCTGTGATGCGTCGTGCAATTTCATAGACTCCTAGACAGTGAGAGAAGCGACTATGTTCTCCACCATGGAAGGTATAACTGGAAGTTCCCAGTTGCTTGATACGGCGCAAGCGTTGAAATTCTTTTGTATTGATCAAGTCATAGATGATTTGATTATTGACATGGATGTAGTTGTGAACTGGGTCACGGAATACTTTTTCGTTCATATGACCATTATAGCAAAAAGCTAGAGTTTTTGGTAAAATAGTAGGACAAGAGAGAAGAAAGAGGACCTGATGTGAAGATTCGGATGCGAAATAGGATTCAGTTTGATGAGCAGTTGGAAGTGATTGACCAGCTTTATGATGTAGAAGTGCATGAAAAGGGAGATTATCGCTATTTGCTTTTCTATAATGAGGAAAAAGAAAAAGTAGTGATTAAATTTCATGGTCAAGAACTGGTGATGAGCCGATTTTCCAATCCCAAGACCATTATGCGCTTTCTAAAGGATAGCGATAGTTTAGCCTATATTCCTACACCTATGGGTATGCAGGAGTTTATCATCCAAACGAGCCATTATCAAGTTGATGGGCAAAAGATTGAACTAGATTATCAACTACAAAATCAAGAAGGACATCCCTTTGCCAGCTATCAATTGGAAATTACTTGGGGTTAGTCTCATGTCTTTTTCAAATTTAGCTAGCTATCTTCTTGGATTGGCTCCCTAGTGTGGTAGATTAGGCTATTTTTTGGTATAATAAAAGTTATGGAAATTGAAAAAACCAATCGTATGAATGCGCTCTTTGAATTTTATGCGGCGCTTTTGACAGATAAGCAAATGAATTATATAGAGCTTTACTACGCTGATGATTACAGTCTTGCTGAGATTGCTGAAGAGTTCGGTGTCAGTCGTCAGGCTGTCTATGATAATATCAAGCGGACAGAAAAGATTCTGGAAGATTATGAGATGAAATTGCACATGTACTCGGATTACATTGTCCGTAGTCAAATTTTTGACCAGATTTTGGAGCGCTATCCCAATGATGACTTTCTGCAGGAGCAGATAGAAATTTTAACAAGCATTGATAATAGAGAATAAGAGGAAGAAACATGGCATTTGAAAGTTTAACAGAACGTTTGCAGAACGTCTTTAAAAATCTACGTAAAAAAGGAAAAATCTCTGAATCTGATGTTCAAGAGGCAACTAAAGAGATTCGCTTGGCCTTGCTTGAAGCCGATGTTGCCTTGCCTGTTGTAAAGGACTTTATCAAGAAAGTTCGTGAACGTGCAGTCGGACACGAGGTCATTGATACCCTTAATCCAGCACAACAGATTATCAAAATCGTTGATGAGGAACTGACAGCTGTTTTAGGTTCTGATACGGCAGAAATTATCAAGTCACCTAAGATTCCTACAATCATCATGATGGTTGGTTTGCAGGGGGCTGGTAAAACAACTTTTGCTGGTAAATTGGCTAACAAACTCAAGAAAGAAGAAAATGCCCGTCCTTTGATGATTGCGGCGGATATTTACCGTCCTGCGGCTATCGACCAGTTGAAAACTCTGGGTCAACAGATTGATGTGCCGGTTTTCGCTCTTGGGACAGAGGTTCCAGCGGTTGAGATTGTTCGTCAAGGTTTGGAACAAGCCCAAGCTAATCATAATGACTATGTCTTGATTGATACGGCAGGTCGTTTGCAGATTGATGAGCTTCTGATGAATGAGCTTCGTGACGTGAAAGCACTCGCTCAACCAAACGAAATTCTGCTCGTCGTTGATGCCATGATTGGTCAAGAAGCTGCAAACGTTGCGCGTGAGTTTAATGCTCAGTTGGAAGTGACTGGGGTCATCCTTACCAAGATTGATGGGGATACTCGTGGTGGTGCGGCTCTATCGGTTCGTCACATTACTGGAAAACCAATCAAGTTCACTGGTACAGGTGAAAAGATTACAGATATCGAAACCTTCCACCCAGACCGTATGTCTAGTCGTATCCTTGGCATGGGGGATATGCTCACTTTGATTGAGAAAGCTTCTCAAGAATACGATGAGCAAAAAGCCCTTGAAATGGCTGAGAAGATGCGTGAGAACACCTTTGATTTCAATGATTTCATTGATCAGTTGGATCAGGTGCAAAACATGGGGCCGATGGAAGACTTGCTCAAGATGATTCCAGGTATGGCTAACAATCCAGCCCTTCAAAACATGAAGGTAGATGAGCGTCAGATTGCTCGCAAACGTGCCATTGTGTCTTCAATGACACCTGAAGAGCGTGAAAATCCAGATTTGTTAAATCCAAGCCGTCGCCGTCGTATTGCCGCAGGTTCTGGAAATACTTTTGTCGAAGTTAATAAATTCATCAAAGACTTTAACCAGGCTAAACAGCTCATGCAAGGTGTCATGTCTGGAGATATGAACAAGATGATGAAGCAGATGGGAATTAATCCAAACAACCTTCCTAAAAATATGCCAAATATGGGAGGAATGGATATGTCTGCCCTTGAAGGAATGATGGGACAAGGTGGTATGCCTGACTTATCAGCTCTCGGAGGAGCAGGAATGCCAGATATAAGCCAGATGTTTGGTGGCGGACTAAAAGGTAAAATCGGTGAATTTGCCATGAAACAGTCCATGAAACGCATGGCGAATAAAATGAAAAAAGCGAAGAAGAAACGTAAGTAAGACAAGGGAAGGCCGCAGGGCTTTCCTTTTTTAGTTTTTAGAAAGAAAAATGAGCACTTCCGTAATTGGAAATGCTCGTTTTTTGATATGTTTAGACTCTTATACTTAATGAAAATCAAAGAGCAAACTAGGGAGCTAGCTGTAGGTTGCTCAAAGCACTGCTTTGAGGTTGTAGATAAGACTGACGAAGTCAGTCACATATATAATCCAAGGCGACGTTGACGTGGATTGAAGAGATTTTCGAAGAGTATTAGTCTTTATTTTCGTATGGCAAGATCAAGTTCAAGATGATTCCTGTCATGGCTGATAGGGCAGTACCTGAAAGGGTAACTGGACCAAGTTTAAGGATAGCTCCTCCAAGTCCAAGGACCAACATAGCACTTGCGATGATTAGGTTACGCATTTGACCAAAATCAACACGTTCTTTGATCAAGACTTTCAAACCGTTGCTGGCGATAACCCCATAGAGAAGGATTGACATACCACCAAGTACAGCATTTGGAATGGTTGAAATCAAGGCAGTGAATTTACCAAGGAAGCTAAGGGCAATCGCGATGAAGGCAGCGTTACGGATAACTGAGACAGAAGCGATACGAGTCATACCGATAACCCCTGTATTTTCTCCGTAAGTTGTATTGGCTGGTCCACCAAGGAAGGCAGAAACAGAAGTTGCGATACCGTCACCAAGAAGAGTACGGTGAAGACCTGGTTCTTTCAAGAATTGACGACCACAGATTTGACCCAAAACAGTATGGTCTCCGATATGTTCAGAAATGGTTACGATAGCGATTGGCAAGATGGCGATGGTTTCTGGACCAAAGTAAAGATTGTATTCTTCAAAGGCACCACCTGTGCTAAATGGCAAGTAGAAACCAGGAATTTCAAACCAGTTAGCTTTAAGAACTGGTGTAAAGTCAACCAAGCCAAGGGTTAGCGCGGAGAGGTAACCACCGATAATGGCAAAGAGGAATGGAATGATTCGTAGGAAGCCTTTTCCTTTTGTATTGATAAAGGCAGCGATTAAGAAAGTAACAACTGCTACAAGAGCATTTTTCCAGTTTCCATCAGCTACAAGACCAGCGTTAGTGACTGCTGAGCCTGCAAGTCCAAGACCGATAACGATGATCATAGGTCCGATGATAATTGGTGGCAAGAGTTTATCAATCCATTTTGTACCTGCAAAACGAACACCAGCAGCGACAAGAACATAGATAAAACCTGTAAGGATAACCCCTGTTTGTGCAGCTGATACATCCCCTCCTAGTTCCTTCATAGCTAGGGACATAGCTGTGATAAAGGCGAATGATGATCCTAGATAAACTGGGACTCTAAAACCAGTTGCGATCATGTAGATGAGTGTTCCAACACCAGAAGCAAAAAGGGCAACAGATACAGGCATTCCCAAAATCAAGGGTACCAAGATGGTCGCTCCAAACATGGCGAAAACGTGTTGGAAACTAAGGAGAATTCCTTTTCCAGCTGAAGGACGTTGGTCAACGTCTAGTAACAAATCAACAGTTGATTCTTGTTTCATATAAACCTCACTTTTGGGCATCAAAAAAGAGCCCATTATTTTACAGCAATAGGCCCTCAGAGTAAGACTTCTCTAAAATCTAGACTTTAAAGAGTTTCAAGTATTTCTGCGTCTTCGTCACCTCACGGGATGACATTAAAAACCTTTGCTTGTGATAGTATAGCAGAAAAAAATGATTTTGTAAATCATTTTTTCCCGAGCCTGGAAATAAAAGAGCGAGGGTAATTTCTCAAAGTAACTTCCACTTGCCTATCCAAAGTGGAGATTAGTCTAAAACGGATTTTTATGGTGGAATTAAGTATGAGACGTTTGAGTTAGAAATGAGGTCCACTATGACAAAACATAAACACCTTACCCTTTCAGACCGTAATGATATCCAATTAGGCTTAGAGCGCGGTGAAACCTTCAAAGCTATCGGGCAACTTATTCTAAAAGACCCGACCACTGTTTCTAAAGAAATCAAGAGAAATAGACAAGTCCGAGATTCTACATGCGATAACCTTCCTTGCCCTCTACTCGACAAAGCTCCCTTTGTCTGTAATGGGTGCCCTAAAAGAAGACAGAATTGTGGCTATCAGAAAATCTTCTATCTCGCTAAGCAAGCTCAAAAGCAGTACGAACAAACTCTTGTCGAAGCTCGTGAAGGAACTCCCCTCAATTCTAAGACCTTCTGGGACATGGACAAAGTCATTTCTGATGGAGTTAAAAAGGGACAACACATCTATCATATCCTCAAAACTCACAACCTTGATGTTAGCTCCTCAACTGTCTATCGGCACATCCGAAAAGGTTACCTGTCTATCGCTCCGATTGATCTTGCTAGAGCCGTTAAATTTAAAGAAAGAAGAAAAAATAATCTACCTTCCATACCTAAAGAAGCCAAAAAAGGCCGTTCCTATGAGGATTTCCTAAATTATTTGGCTCTTAAGCAACTGAATTCTTGGCTGGAAATGGACACCGTTATGGGCAGGATGGGAGGTAAAGTCCTACTCACCTTCAATTTATCTTTCTGTAACTTTATCTTCGCTAGGCTTCTCGACAATAAAACTGCCCTTGAGGTTATCAAACACCTCTATGATATCAAGAACACCCTGCACCAAGCGGATAAAGATTTCTGTCAACTCTTCCCTGTCATCCTTACCGATAATGGTGGAGAGTTTGCCAGGGTTGATGATATCGAAATGGATGTTCGAGGAGAGAGTAAACTCTTCTTTTGTGACCCTAATCGCTCTGACCAGAAAGGGAGAATTGAGAAAAATCACACGCTGATTCGCGACATTCTACCTAAAGGAACTTCTTTTGACAATTTAACTCAAGAGAACATCAATCTCGTCTGTTCACATGTCAACAGCGTCAAACGTGCTGCTTTGAATGGAAAGTCAGCCTATGAACTCTTTGCCTTTACTTATGGAGAAGAGATTCCTAAGCTTCTTGGCATTTCTAAAATACCTGCAGAAGACGTCTGCCAATCGTCTACATTACTCCAACATAAGCTCTAAAAACTAATCTTCAACCCCATTCAAACGTCTCACACTAACTTCCACCATAGCGGAACTTAATCTGAAACGCTTTCAGATGAGGGGATTTTGTGCGCTCTTTTTTTCGATTCATTTCGGCTACAAAAGCGATGAAATTAAGCATGACTAAAACCAGTGGAACTTACTTTGCGAATTTAGCTTTTTTTGCATGACTTCCTAATGTGTACGGATGTCAAACTCTTTAAACACAATGCGTAAGTCTCTTAATACTCTTTGACGACCTCGGAATCGTTCATTTCTTAAGACGCGTTCTAACTCTTCTTGTTTGTCTTTACTTTGTTTGTTTCTATAATCTCTTAGGGTTTCATGAAAGAGATAATAGTCATCTAGCCAGAGACCGCCATCACTTATACGATGACTAATCTCACCTACTTCTTCATAGGGTTCTTTATCATATCTTCGTTTTTGACTTTCTTGCTTACGGATATAGTCTAGAATTCGATTCCGGAACTTAGTCTTAAAATATTTCCTTAAACGAGGAATATCTTCTACTATTCCTTCTTCTCTACTAATCAATTCATGTAAGCAAATCATTCCCTCTTGCTCCCAATCCGATAACTCCCATAAATGAAGGTAATATTCATTTCTACACTTGTACACAATGCCTTGAACTTCTTCATACAATTTTTTAAGCATAATCTTCCCCTTTCTAGATACAGTTTAACAAATAAAGAAACATTTTTGTCCTATTTTCCCGTTCTGTTCTCTCTACCTCCTCAACTGCACAAAAAAGAGAGGACATGCCTCTCTCAGGGTTATTTTTCGTCATTCATTTTTGACTTCACTTCATCATAAGATAATGCATGTGATTCCTCTTCTACTGTTTCAGGCATCTTTCCTGTTTCGTAAAGAGATTTAATTTGCGTACTATCCAATGTTTCGTATTTCAATAATGCTTCTGCAATCAACTTGTGAGTTTCACGATTTGACTGAATAATTTCAGCAGCTTTATTTCGTGCTTCATTCAATAATGAACGAACTTCTTCGTCAATTTCATAAGCTGTTTGTTCTGAAATTGATTTTTGAGGACTCTGTGCACCAAACATGGCATGGTTTCCTTCATATTGTACTGGGCCAAGTTTTTCACTCATACCGTACTCTGTAACCATTGCACGCGCCATCTGTGTAGCTTGTTCAAAGTCGTTTGAAGCTCCTGTCGTTTGGACATTAAAGATAATTTCCTCAGCAACACGTCCACCCATCAAGCCAGCCAATTGCTCTTTCATATCTTCTTTAGAAAGAAGCATTTGGTCTTCTTTAGGAAGTGCAATCATATAACCACCTGCACGTCCACGTGGTACGATGGTAACTTTATGAACAACACGGGCATTCGACAAGACTAGACCAACAATGGTATGTCCTGCCTCATGGTAAGCAACCAATTCACGTTCTTTTTGTGAAACTGTCTTATCTTTCTTAGAAGGACCAGCAATAACTCTATCTTCTGCTTCATCAATATCTGAAGCATCAATAACTGACTTGTTGCGACGGGCAGCAACTAAGGCTGCCTCATTTAGAACGTTTTCCAAATCAGCACCAACAAAGCCTGGAGTTTGTTGAGCCACTAATTTCAAATCAACATCTTCTGCTAAAGGCTTGTTCTTAGCATGAACTTTCAAGATTGCTTCACGACCTTTAACATCAGGGCGACCAACCAAGACTTTTCTATCAAAACGTCCTGGGCGCAGAAGGGCAGGGTCAAGTACATCTGAACGGTTTGTCGCAGCGATGACGATAATCCCTTCATTTCCCTCAAAACCATCCATCTCAATCAAGAGTTGGTTCAATGTTTGTTCACGTTCGTCATTTCCTCCGCCAAGACCAACTCCACGTTGACGTCCAACAGCATCAATTTCATCTATAAAGATGATAGCTGGTGCTGCTTTTTTGGCATCTTCAAAAAGAGAACGAACACGACTAGCTCCAACTCCGACAAACATTTCTACAAAGTCAGAACCTGAGATACTAAAGAATGGAACACCTGCTTCTCCGGCGACTGCCTTAGCAAGCAAAGTTTTACCTGTTCCTGGAGGTCCCTCCAAAAGAACACCTGCTGGAATACGGGCTCCAAGTTTTGTAAATCGTTTTGGATCTTTTAAGAATTCAACAACTTCAACTAGTTCTTGTTTTTCTTCCTCAGCTCCAGCAACATCTGAAAATCTTACTTTAATATCTTCTTTATTTGCGGCTTTAGCCTTACTACGCCCAAAACTCATTGGGTTACGGCCATTATTCCCTCCCATATTTCCCATCATAGAGAATAGAAAGAAGAAAAGAATACCGAATGGCACAATGGATACAAGAATATTAATCCACATACCACTTGAACTTTCATGTTTAACAGTTACTTCCGCTTTATGGTCAGAAGCAAGTTTTTGCAATTCTGATACTGTAGTGTCTGAAGGAAGAATAATACTTGAAAATTTCTCTACTGTTGTAGCAGAAGAAGAAAAGAACTGAATGCCTGTTGCTTCTTTACTTGTTTTAGGATTTTTATAAACACCTGAAACTTCGATAACACTGCCATTTGGTTGGTAAGTCAATTCTTTTACATTGTCATCGGTAATTTCTTTTACCAATTCTGTATAATTAATTTGCTCACTTTTCCCTGCAACACTACCTGTACTAAAATACTGGTAACTTGTAACTAGGAAAAAAATAAGTAATAACCATAGAAAAGGATTTTTAATTAAACCATTATTTTGTTTTTTCATTAAAAATTGTTCTTTCTAATTTGAATACACTTCTTCTTTCAATACTCCAACATAAGGAAGGTTACGATAGTTTTCTTTGTAGTCTAAACCATAACCTACTACAAACTCATTTGGGATAGTAAAGCAGGTATAGTCTGCCTCAATTTCTACAACACGTCCTTCTGGTTTATCCAACAAGGTTGCAATTTTAACAGAAGCAGCCTCTCTTGCTTTAAACATATCTCTTAAACTCTTCAAAGTTTGACCTGTATCAATGATATCTTCTACAAACAGAACATGTCTTCCTTTGATATCTTGAGTCACATCTTGCTTGATATTAATGACACCGCTACTTGCTGTTCCACCATGGTAGCTAGAAACCATCATGAAGTCCATTTCAATATGTGTATCAATATATTTGACCAATTCAGCCATAAAAGGAATAGATCCTTTTAAAATCCCAATTAAAATCGGATTTTTTCCTGCATAATCCTTTGTTAATTGAGCACCTAATTTTTTTGCAGCTTCTGTAATTTCATCGTGTGAAACGAGGATTTTTTTAATATCGTTTTCTAACATTTTTTTACCTATCTATTTTTTCTATATAAAGTACAGTGTTCATTATATCATTTTTCGTGTTTTTACTCAAATTACTGGTCGCAATTCCCAAAATTGAAACAATTTCACCAAATTGCTCAATAATCAGAGCAGATTTTCGCTTTTCCATAGGGATTTTCAAATCAATAAATAGACGTCTGAGTTTTTTTCTATGCCCATTTTGAATCAAAACATCTCCTGGTTTTCGATGACGAATGTGTATGGATGTTTCGCGTGAAACAGGTATTTGTTGAATTGATTCACCTTCTAAAGGAAGTCCAAAGGAAAATAAATATCCTTGGTAAGATACCTGATTTTGATAGTGTAACACAAGTTCATATTCCTTTTCATCAGACTGAGGACTGATTTTACAAATCTGAAAATATTGGTACTCTTTTATCAATTCATAGCCATTTTTAAGTGGGTGACGATACTGGCTTTTAGTTTTTAAAATTTGCCGAACTTCTTCAAACTGAGCTTTTGTAAGATTCAAATCTGGAAAACGATTCAGGTAA
>CAUOWW010000042.1:0-14252 GCA_963508345.1 uncultured bacterium | reverse complement strand
CTTTGTAACCAAGCTCATCCCTGGTGAAGATGAAGTTGTCAAGTACGAGCCACTTTATCTTGATGAGCATTTGATTAAACAAGCTCCATCAATCGCTCTCGGAAATGCCAAAAAAGAACTCCTACACTTAGGAAATTATGCTTCTAAAGCCTTTGACCTTTCATACAACTACATCATTGACCTTAATGAAAAGGTTGCTGAAAAAGGACACAAGACAGAAGAAGCCATCAATACCATTGATGAAAAATTGACTCGTTACCTGATTACTCTTTCAAGTGAAGCCCTTAGCCAGAAAGAAAGCGAAGTGCTGACCAACATCCTTGATTCATCCCGTGATTTGGAACGGATTGGGGACCACGCAGAAGCCCTAATCAATCTGACTGACTACCTTCAACGTAAAAATGTTGAGTTCTCTGAAGCTGCTTTGCAGGAATTGGCTGATATCTATCAAAAAACCACTGGTTTTATCAAGGATGCCCTTGATAGTGTGGAAAACAATGATATTGAAAAAGCTCAAAGTCTGATTGAACGCCATAAAGAAATCAACAATATGGAACGTGTTCTCAGAAAGACCCATATCAAACGCCTCAACAAGGGCGAGTGTTCAACACAAGCTGGGGTCAACTTTATCGATATTGTTTCCCACTACACTCGTGTATCTGACCACGCTATGAATCTAGCTGAAAAGGTCATCGCTGAACAAATCTAATACTCTTCGAAAATCTCTTCAAATCACGTCAACGTCGTCTTGCCGTACTTAAGTACAGCCTGCGGCTAGTTTCCTAGTTTGCTCTTTGATTTTCATTGAGTATAAGTACCAAGAAGCTATCCTAAATGGGATGGCTTTTTTCTCCTTAACAATAGTTGCTTTTCCACCATATAGAAAAATGCTTTGATCCGCAATGGAATCAAAGCATTTTAAAGAGTTCGCCAAACATAATAGCAGAAACCGCGGTTCCTCTGTACTTGGCTTCTTCTCTTTTGATAAAGCGAGCCAAGTTTATCAACTCAGGTGCTGGGTGTTTGGGGTTTAGGAGCAATTCATGATTGACCAGACCTGAGAGACGAACTGCCAGCAATTGCTCATTTGTAGTAGGCAGTTTTTTAGCAGTCTCTAGGAGAGCAGCAACTAAATCTTCACTCAAATCATGTCGAGCATGATTGTAAAGATCTTTTATAAGGCTTTCTAGGTTTGGTTCTACCATCCCTACCACCTCCCTTATGGTTTAATAATTTTTAATCAAATCAACCGTTGAACGATCCAATTTCTTCACCAAGGCTTGCAAGAAAGCTTGCGCTTCTAAGAAGTCATCCATAGCGTAGAGGGTTTGATGAGAATGGATATAACGAGCGCAAACACCGATTGTTGTAGATGGGACACCACCATTTTTCAGATGAGCTGCACCAGCGTCTGTTCCGCCTTTACCACAGTAGTATTGGTACTTGATACCAGCTTCTTCAGCCGTTGTCAAAAGGAAATCCTTCATTCCTGGGAGAAGCAAGTGACCTGGATCGTAGAAACGAATCAAGGTTCCATCCCCAATCTTGCCTTGACCGCCATAAACATCACCTGCTGGTGAGCAATCAACTGCCAAGAAGACTTCTGGGTCAAACTTGGTTGTAGATGTATGAGCACCACGAAGACCAACTTCTTCTTGGACGTTAGAACCAAGATAGAGTTCATTGCCGAGTTTTTGACCTGACAGAGTTTCTGCTAACTCGCTCACCATGAGAACTCCATAGCGATTGTCCCAAGCTTTTGAGATGATATTTTTTTCATTGGCTGTTAAGATTGCAGAGCTATCTGGTACGATGGTATCACCAGGACGGATTCCAAAGCTTTCTGCCTCAGCCTTGTCCGCAAAACCACCATCAAAAATAATATCTGAAATAGCTGGCATGGTTGGTCCACCTGTTCCACGTGTCAAATGTGGCGGAACAGAACCCGAAATCACAGGAATTTCACGACCATCACGTGTTAAGAGTTTGAAACGTTGGCTGCTGACTACCATGGGGTTCCAACCACCGATTTCAACCATACGGAAGGTACCATCTGGCTTAATCTCGCTGACCATAAAACCAACTTCATCCATATGAGAAGCTACCAAGACGCGCGGCGCATCTGCAGCTTCTGAATGTTTAATTCCGAAAATACCACCCAAGCCATCTGTCACCACTTCATCCACGTGCGGTGTCAACTTTTCACGAAGATAAGCACGGACAGGTGCTTCATGACCTGAGATCGCAGCAAGTTCTGTTACTTCTTTGATTTTTGAAAATAATGTTGTCATTTCAGTTCCTTCTTTCTTTCATCCATTTTACCACTTTTTATAGGAGAAGGATAGCGGGAAGGTGGATAGTTTTTTACTCAGTTTTCCTATAAAAAGAGAGACAGATGTTCTTTCAGGAATTTCTCTTTCTTTTTACATTAAATTGTCAGAAAATTTATTGACAGATTAAAGAAATCGTGTTACAGTAATATCCGCAGGTATCTTTCGATATCAAATCTACATGAAAGGACGGGGTATGAAACTTTCTCATTATTTAATCGGCTTACTTCTAGTCCTAGTCTTTCTCTCTATTAGCATTGGGACCAGTAATTTTTCATGGGGAAAGCTCTTTGCTTTCGACCAGCAGACCTGGCTTCTCTTTCAAGAGTCTCGTCTTCCAAGAACCATTAGCATTCTTCTAACCGCCTCTAGTATGAGTATGGCAGGACTTCTCATGCAGACTATCACTCAAAATCAGTTTGCTGCTCCAAGCACAGTTGGAACCACTGAATCTGCCAAACTAGGAATGGTATTGAGCCTCTTTGTCTTTCCGTCGGCTAGTCTGACCCAAAAGATGCTCTTTGCTTTTGTTTCATCCATCGTATTCACCCTCTTCTTCCTAGCCTTTATGACCATTTTTACTATAAAGGAAAGGTGGATGTTGCCTCTGATTGGGATCATCTATAGCGGGATTATCGGTTCTGTGACAGAAGTTATCGCCTATCGTTTCAATCTGGTTCAGAGTATGACAGCTTGGACCCAGGGTTCCTTCTCCATGATTCAGACCCATCAGTATGAGTGGCTCTTCTTAGGTCTCATTATCCTGATAGCTGTTTGGAAATTATCTCAAACCTTTACCATCATGAATCTAGGAAAAGAAACCAGTGAAAGTTTGGGGATTTCTTACTCCCTACTTGAAAAACTGGCTCTCTTTCTGATTGCATTAACGACAAGTGTCACTATGATTACCGTGGGTGGCTTACCATTTCTCGGAGTTATCGTTCCCAATCTTGTTCGCAAGCGCTACGGAGATAATCTAAGTCAAACCAAACTCATCGTAGCACTGGTCGGTGCCAATCTAGTTCTGGCTTGCGACATCCTATCCCGAGTTCTAATTCGGCCCTATGAGCTGTCTGTCAGTCTTCTACTAGGAATCATTGGTAGCCTCGTCTTTATCCTACTTCTCTGGAGAGGGGGACGAAAAGATGCAGTCTAAAAGCAAACATACCAAACTCTTCTGGATTCTCATTATTCTGGCCATCGGAGCTTGTCTTCTCTACTTTTGGCCCATCACTCACTTGTCAGCCTTTGCTTGGAAATTGCGTTCCCAAAAGATTATCGTTTATCTCTTGGTAGCCATCGCGACTGGGATTTCGACCATTAGTTTTCAAACCCTGACGGAAAATCGCTTTCTGACGCCAAGTATTTTAGGAATCGAATCCTTCTACGTCCTACTACAAACCCTACTACTGGTTTTTGAGAGCAAGCTTCTTCAACTTGGTAAGTCTCCTACCTTAGAATTTCTAGTCTTGCTTCTGCTTCAATCCCTCTTCTTTCTCGCTTTACAAGGCTACTTGAAGACACTGATGAAGCAAGATCTGGTCTTCATCCTGCTGATTTGTCTAGCCCTCGGAAGTCTCTTTCGAAATATTAGTACCTTTCTTCAGGTTCTCATGGATCCAAACGAATACGATAAACTGCAAAACAGTCTTTTTGCCTCCTTTCAACATCTCAACACTTCCATCCTAGCAATCGGTTCTCTGATTATCCTTGCTTTGGCACTCTTTTTCTTTCGGAAAGCAGTCATTCTGGATGTCTTGCATCTGCAAAGAGAAACAGCTCAGATATTGGGACTCGATGTTGAAAAAGAACAGAAAGAACTCCTCTGGGGCATCGTGCTTTTGACCTCAACGGCCACTGCCTTGGTAGGGCCTATGGCCTTCTTCGGCTTTATGCTGGCCAATCTTACCTACCTAATCGTCAAAGATTATCGGCATAAGTTACTCTTTATAGTGGCCATTCTGGTTGGATTTATCAGTTTGACCTTGGGGCAAGCTCTGATTGAACGAGTCTTTGCGCTGGAAATTCGCATCAGTATGATCATAGAAAGTGTAGGAGGTCTCTTATTCTTTATCTTACTTTATAGGAGGGCACGTCAGTGAAACTGGAAAACATTGACAAATCCATTCAAAAACAGAATATTTTGCAAGGTATTTCACTTGAAGTCAGTCCTCAGAAACTGACAGCCTTTATCGGTCCAAATGGTGCTGGAAAATCGACTCTCCTCTCCATCATGAGCAGACTAACCAAGAAAGATCAGGGAATTCTTAGTATCAAAGGACGTGAAATCGAGAGCTGGAATTCGCAAGAACTAGCCCAAGAACTAACCATCCTAAAACAGAAAATCAATTACCAAGCCAAATTGACGGTTGAAGAACTGGTCAGTTTTGGACGTTTTCCCTACAGCCGAGGTCGACTGAGACCAGAAGATTGGGAAAAAATCCGAGAAACTCTGGACTATTTAGAACTGACCAACTTAAAAGACCGCTACATCGATAGCCTGTCTGGGGGACAACTCCAGCGCGTCTTTATCGCTATGGTACTGGCCCAGGATACAGACTTTATCTTGCTGGACGAACCGCTCAACAATCTCGATATCAAGCAAAGCGTCAGCATGATGCAGATTCTTCGGCGACTGGTGGAGGAACTCGGCAAGACCATTATCATCGTCCTCCACGATATCAACATGGCTAGTCAGTATGCAGATGAGATTGTCGCCTTCAAGGACGGTCAAGTCTTTAGCAAGGGAAGAACAGATCAAATCATGCAGGCTGACCTGCTCAGTCAACTTTATGAGATTCCCATCACGCTAGCTGATATCAATGGCAAAAAGATCTGTATCTATAGCTAGTAACATAGAAGCTCAAGTTAGAGAACCTTCAGTCTCTTAGTCAATAAGATCAAGAGACTCCCTAAATCGTTATCACATTTTAAAAAGGAGAAATCATGAAAACATCCCTTAAACTTTATTTCACTGCCCTAGTGGCCAGCTTCCTGCTCTTACTTGGTGCATGTAGTACAAACTCAAGTACCAGCCAGTCGGAAACAAGCAACTCTGCTCCAACAGAGATAACCATTAAAAGTTCACTAAACGAAGTCAAACTTTCAAAAGTTCCTGAAAAAATTGTTACCTTTGACCTTGGTGCTGCGGATACTATTCGTGCTCTAGGATTTGAAAAAAATATCGTTGGAATGCCTACAAAAACAGTACCAACCTATCTCAAAGACCTAGCTGGAAAAGTTAAAAATGTTGGTTCTATGGTTGAGCCAGACTTAGAAGCCATCGCTGCCCTTGAGCCTGATTTGATTATTGCTTCCCTACGTACACAAAAATTCGTAGATAAATTCAAGGAAATCGCTCCGACTGTTCTCTTCCAAGCAAGCAAGGACGACTACTGGACTTCAACTAAAACTAATATTGAATCCTTAGCAAGTGCCTTCGGAGAAAATGGTACACAGAAAGCCAAGGAAGAATTGGCTAAGCTAGACAAGAGCATCCAAGAAGTCGCTACTAAAAACGAAAGTTCTGACAAAAAAGCCCTTGCTATCCTCCTCAATGAAGGAAAAATGGCTGCCTTTGGTGCCCAATCTCGTTTCTCTTTCTTGTACCAAACCTTGAAATTCAAACCAACTGATACTCAATTTGAAGATTCTCGCCACGGACAAGAAGTCAGCTTTGAAAGTGTCAAAGAAATCAATCCTGACATCCTCTTTGTTATCAACCGTACCCTTGCCATCGGTGGTGACAACTCAAGCAACGATGGCGTCCTAGAAAATGCCCTCATCGCTGAAACTCCTGCCGCTAAAAATGGTAAGATTATCCAACTAACACCAGACCTCTGGTATCTAAGCGGAGGCGGACTTGAATCAACAAAACTCATGATTGAAGACGCACAAAAAGCCTTGAAATAAGCTGCTTCAAACTCATACTCTTCGAAAATCTCTTTAAACCACGTCAACGTCGCCTTACCGTACTCAAGTACAGCCTGCGGCTAGTTTCCTAGTTTGCTCTTTGATTTTCATTGAGTATCAACTAACATCTTTACATGATAAAACGCATCCTATCAGTACACTCAAACCTGATAGGATGCGTTTTTATCATTTCACTAAAATATTTTTGCCCAGCCTCATTTTTCTTCTTGATTCCGTTTAAGGGAAAAATGGTCTGGGACGGGGTCCTTACCTGTTTTCGACCAGGGATGGCAACGTAAAATCCGAGCCAAGCCCATCAAAACACCCTTGAAGCCATGTTTTTCAATAGCCTGAATCATGTAGTTGGAACAAGTAGGCTCAAAGCGACAAGAGGGTGGAAAGGCTGGTGAGATAAAACGTTGGTAAAAGCGCACAGGCGCTATTAAAATTCGTTTCATTATTTCTTGGTTACAGCCATGGTGTGTAGTTGGCTGATTTCTTTTTTATTAAGACGACGGGATTCTCCTGGACGGAGTCCTGTCAAGTCTAGATGTCCAAAACGAGTCCGTGACAACTTGTCCACTTGAAGACCGACAGCTTCAAACATCTTTTTAACCTGGTGGTTGCGCCCTTCATGGATAGTCAACTGCACCACAGAGCGGTTTTTGACTGGATCCACTTTGAGAATCTCATAGACAGCCGGCTTGGTTTTCTTACCATCAATCTCAAGTCCACGGGTCAAGGGGCGGAGATTATCCTTATTGGCCACACCTTTAACACGCGCGACATAGACCTTGTCAATCTCATTACGAGGGTGAATCATTTCATCCGTAAAATCCCCATCATTGGTCAAAATCAAGACTCCTGATGTATCCCAGTCCAAACGACCTACAGGGTAGATGCGCTCTTTGACATTGGGCAAGAGGTCGACAACCGTCTTGCGGCCCTTATCATCTGTCACACTGGAAATGACACCGCGTGGTTTGTTAAGCAGATAATAGACCTTTTCTTCGTTGTAGATAGGTTGACCTTCAACTTCGACCTTATCTCCTGACTTGATAGTGGTTGCTAGTTCACGTACCACTTGGCCATTAACCGTCACCAAACCTTGCTTGATCAGCTCTTCTGCTTTTCTCCTACTGGCCACACCTGCGTGGGCAATATACTTATTGATTCTCATCTTCTTCTATCCTTTCACCAAATAATTGGCTTTCTTGGGCTTGGATCTCAAGCTCATCAATCACTGGTAATTCTTCTAAATGGTTTATCCCCATGTAATCTAGGAAATAATCCGTAGTCACATAGAGGTTGGGACGCCCCAACACTTCTTTTTTCCCGTCTTCTCGTATCAAGTCAAAGGCCTGCAACTTTGCCAAGGCCCCACTCGAGTTGACCCCACGGATGGCATCAATCTCTATCCGTGTGATGGGCTGTTTGTAGGCAATGATGGACAAGGTCTCAAGGGCAGCCCGAGATAAACTCTGGTTGATAGGTGCCTTAGAGTATTCCTTCAAAATCTCTGAAAACTGAGGCTTGGTCACCAATCTATAAGCGCCACCAGTCTCAATCAGATCCAAACTGGAATCTAGGTCCTTTTCATACTTCTGGGCTAATTTTTCTAAACTCTGTTGGATGCCTGTCGGTGGCAGAGAGAGGAGTTCAGCTAACTGGCGGACTCTAATCCCATCTTCACCCGCTACAAACAAGAGCGCTTCTATTTTTGCTAAAGTACTCATCTTTCCTCTCTATCAAGTCTAGCTTTGGGCCACTTGACTTTCTTCCTTCTTTTCCATGAGATAAATATCTCCGAAACTTTCCTCTTGCACAAGAATCAGCTCCTGGGTTTTGATTAACTCTAGGGTTGCCAAAAAGAGGGTGATGACCTCTTGAATATTCTGGGCTTCCTTAAATAAATCCTGCAAGAGCAATTGATCTCGTCCAGTCAAGGACTCTTTCACGATGACCATCATGTCCTCAATCTTATACTCATCCCGCAAGATAGTCGTGTGATTCTGTGCAAACTCCTCTTTTTTCTTGGCTAGGATATTTGAAAAAGCTAAAAAGAGGTCAATGGTGGTCTTGTCATGCACAAGCTCCGCATCTTCGTAAATCAACTCTGTCGGCGCTTTGGAATAATACTGTGCCCGTTCTTGATGCTTGGCTTCCAAGTGCTCACCCAAGAGCTTGAACTTGCGGTATTCTTCGATTTGAGAGAGAAGGTCCTGCTCCAGGTCATCCTCCAAGTCGGTCACTTCTGCCACCTTTGGCAAGAGCTTACGGCTCTTGATCAGCATGAGCTGACTGGCCATGACCATGTACTCGCCCGTCACTTCCAGACGCATGGCCTGCAGGGTTGAAACATAGGCTAGGTACTGTTCGATGACTTCCGTAATGGGCACATCGTAGATATCCATCTGGTACTTAGAAACCAAGTGCAAGAGCAGGTCCAGGGGCCCTTCAAAATCTTTTAATTTAATATCCATTATCTATATTTTTCTAAGGTCAGGACTGTTTTTAATCCTAATTTTTTTGCAATTTCGTACAAATCGACCTTGTTTTCTATTTGTCTTAGAATGAACTGTTCCCGTAGGGCTTGGGCTGATAGTGCTGGAAAACCTTTCTCCTTGACAAAAGCTTCTAGCTGACGGAAGGCCCACTGACGGGAATAGGCTTTCCCTCCCCTTTCAAAGAGATAGGTCTGGCCCATCAAGGGTTCCAACTCTGAAAGCAAGGTCGTGGGAATAGTAACAATCCTCTGTTGGGAAGCCTTCTTGATTCGCAACACCTGAAAATCCAGATTGATATCCGCAATCTGGAGAGACAAAATCTCACTTGGCAAGAGCCCCATTTCCAAGATAAGAAGAGCCAATAAACGTCCCTCTGGATAGGCACTTTCCTGCCAAAAAGAGTCTAGGTCTAATAGTTCTGGCTTTGCCGTCTTCTTTTCAGCTTGTTTAGCTAATTCCAAACGATAAAAGCTGTCTACTCCTCCTATCTGATAGAGGAAATAGAGAAATTGGTTACAGGCCGAAATTTTTCGCTTCTGGGCGCTGAGTTTTAGATTGGCTAGCTGGGATTGGTAAATCTTGAGACTGGTCTCCGAAATCCGCTCACCTACCAAATCTAAAAACTGTTCTAAATCATACTTATAGGACTGCTTGGAATTGACAGACAAGCCCTGCTTTTCTTCTAAAAAGGCTGAAATCCTGTCTCTCATTTGCATCGAATCTCATATTCCTTACTAAAGTCATGCAAGAGGGCATTCACTGCCTTGAGGATAGACTTGCGCGTTATAATCCCTTGGAAAATCCCTGACGTATCCACAACCGGCAAGAAGGACTCATCTACCAGCTTGTGCAAGACCTCAGTAATAGTAAAATCAGGCGAGACGACCGCTACGTCCGTTCTCGTCATATGAACAATATCCGTATCTGCCATGATTTCTTGACTCAAATCATGCTCCATCTGATAAGCCATAATATCTCTGAGCCCAATCGTCCCAACAAACTGTTTTTCATCTGTCACAACAGGAACACGGGTATAGGTCATCTGACTGAGCAAGAGGGTCGCATGATCCGCATTGTGGGTATCAATCAACACAGCTAGATTTTCAGCAGGGGTCAAAAAAGTTTCCTCCTGCCCCAACAAGAAAGTCTCAAACTCCTTGGCAATCATCGGCTAAACTCCTTGGACAAGCCCGGATACACCTCATGGTCTCGTGTCAAAAAGTCCACTTTGAAATAACTGTCATCAATCTCCACACGAGCATAGAGACATTCTCTGATGGTCCCACGTGGTTGACTGATGGAACCTGGATTTAGAAAGAGGGTCTTGCCTTCCATCCAAGCACTTGGCACATGCAAGTGACCATAGAGACAGATATCGGCCTCTTCTTCCTGAGCCCAGTAGTCCAACTTTTGAAAGTTGAAATTGATATCAAACAAGTGACCATGAGTTTGGATAATCTTGGTCGAACCAAGCTCAGTCACCAGACGTTCTGGATAGCCTGCGTAGAAGTCCATATTCCCTTTAACAACACGGATGCCTTCCCAAAGGGGAGAATCGGGACGCAGTTCAGAATCGCCGTTATGAAAAACGGCATCAACTTTGCCCACATAGCGATCACGGATTTCTTCCACAATCAAGCTATCGCCATGGGAATCGCTCATTACAATGATGGTTTGCTTTGCCATGATGGAAATACCTCCAAAAGTTTCTTAACGGCTAAGGCACGGTGAGATTGACTATTTTTTTCTTCAAGGGTTAATTCAGCTGAGGACTTGCCTGTCTCTCCTACAAGGAAGAGAGGGTCATAGCCGAAGCCATTTTCACCCTTAGGTTCAAAGTTAATGTAGCCAGGCCAGTCTGCTTCAACAACCAAACTTTCCTTGTTTGGACTGGCTACGACTAGGGTTGTATGGAATTGAGCCGAGCGATCCTTGAGTTCAAAGACCATGGCCAACTCATGCAAGAGTTTGGCATTGTTTTCATTATCCGTAGCTCCGACACCTGCAAAACGAGCCGACCAAACCCCTGGTAAACCGCCCAAAACATCAACTTTCAGTCCAGAATCATCTGCCAAGACCATCTTACCAGTTAATTGAGAAATGGTTTCTGCCTTGAGGCGGGCATTTTCTTCAAAAGTCATACCTGTTTCTGCTACTTCAGGCAAGTCAGGATAGTCATTAAGATTTTCCACATCATAGCCTAGCTTGTCAAAGATAGCTCGGAATTCCTTAGTCTTGCCCTCGTTACGAGTCGCAATCAATAAGGTTTCTCTGACCTTGTTTGTCTCAAAGAAGGCTTCTACATCAACACCTTCTTTGGGTAATTCTACATGCAGGAGTTGCCCATTTTCAACCAAGAGCAAAGCCCCCTGACGTTGGATGACTTCCACATTTCGTCCCATTTCTTGGTTAAGGATATCTACCACAAAAGACAATAAACGATAGAGAGAACCATAGCGTAAAACAGTAACAGAAACAGGAAAACCTCGATCCTCATCTCGAAATCTTTGGGCAAACTCCAATAGAGGAAAATCCAAGTCATCATCCGTCAACGTCCGGACGCCACCAAAAATACCATAGGACCCGACATACCAGTCCTGTTCATCCTTGTATTCATAAATTTTATTTGTCATAATTCTACATGCTCCACATGAATCTCTTTTTCCAGCCATTCTTCACCAATTTGTGCAAAACTTTGGCTGCTGGCTGTTGTGTAAAAACGGTGATGGAGTGGTCCAGCATCGCGACCACGATTGATTTCAAAATAATTAAGTAAGACTGAGATATCCCGTACGCACTCTGCCCCACTATCGATAAGTTGAACCTTGGGCCCCATGACATTTTGAATAATAGGTCTGAGGAGTGGATAATGGGTACAGCCCAAAATCAGGCTATCCACCTTTCCAACCAAGGGACGTAGGGTTTCATAGACCACTTTCTTGGTGACACTGGTTGACAGGGCACCCGACTCAACCAAGGGAGCAAATTTGGGACAGGCCAAACTCTCCACCTGTAAGTCCGGATCCAGATCGTTGATTTTCTGACGATAAATGTCAGATTGGACCGTCATGGGCGTTCCAATCACTCCGATTTTCCCACCTTGGCTGGACTTGATAGCTGCTGAAGCTCCTGGCAAAATCACACCCAAGACAGGAATGTCTAGTTGAGCCTTGATTTCTTCCCAGACGACCGCAGTCGCAGTATTACAAGCAATGACAATCATTTTGACATCCTTGGTCAAGAGAAAGTTGACCAACTGCCAAGTATATTCACGAATTTGCTCAGCAGGACGGGGACCATAGGGCGCCCGTGCCGAATCTCCAATATAGACGATTTCTTCATGGGGAAGCTGGCGCATGAGCTCGCGCACAACGGTCAAGCCCCCGACACCCGAATCCAAAAAACCAATTGGTCGATTATCCATACAGTCTTCTTTCTAGTCTTTTTTCTGATTGATAGTTCATCATGATTACTCGTCCTAAATGAACGGATAGACAGCTTGATAGAATGGCAACTGCCTCTCTTTTAATCATAATCAAATATCAATAGAATGCAAGGAAAAAGTCTTATCCTTGAGAACTATTGAACATAGTGAGAAGTCTGGAACTTTCATCCCAGACTTTTCCTATTTATTTCTTTTTATTGTTAGCAAGGGCTGCTTTTTGTTGGCGGATGATTTGGTGGTAAACTTGTTGTACCTTGGCTTCGCTTGGTTTTTGACCATTTGCACTCAAAAGAGTACGAACTGCTTCAGCATTCAAACGTGGGTTGTCAGCGAATTCTTTTTCAATTTGCTTACGAACCAAGTACATTCCTCCAAGAGCTCCTCCTAGAAAAGCTAGCACAATCAATACAATTGCTAATAGTAAATCCATCATATTTCTCCTGTTTCTTTTTGAGTCTCTTTCATTATACCACAAACTAGGCACCCTGACTAGTTTGTTTTACGCTTTCAGGGATGGAATAGACAGCAAAAAGAACCCTGCTTTATTGAGAAAGAGGGCTCCTTACTGAGTTTATACTCAATGAAAATCAAAGAGCAAACTAGGAAGCTAGCCGCAGGTTGCTCAAAACACTGTTTTGAGGTTGCAGGTAGAGTTGACACGGTTTGAAGAGATTTTCGAAGAGTATTAATTTCATATTTCTGCCTATACATTTGTACCTAATAAAAGACTGAGACACCACATCTCAGCCTTTTTCTTTATCCCAAAACCAATTCATCACTAACTAGACTTTGGCCACTATTTTTCTGGAAGAGATACATGAGATCTTCAACTGTTAGATTCTTTTTCTCCTCTCCCTTGACATCTACCACTATCTTGCCTTGATAGAGCATAATGAGACGATTTCCGTACTCAATCGCATGATTCATATCGTGGGTAATCATCAAAGTCGTCAACTGATGATCTTCCACAATTTTTTGCGTCAAATCTATCACCATTTGACTCGTTTTCGGGTCAAGTGCCGAAGTGTGTTCATCTAAAAGCAAAAGTTTGGGTTTCACCAAGGCTGCCATGACTAGGGTCAAGGCCTGTCTTTGTCCTCCTGAGAGGTATTGAGTATCCACTTTCAAGCGATTTTCAAGACCAATATTCAACTCTTTCAAGGCTTCTTGGAACTGGATTCTATCCTTCTCCTTCACGCCCCAACCAAGCCCTCTCTTTTGCCCACGTCTCAAGGCAATAGCCATATTCTCCTCAATCGTCAAACGAGAAGCTGTTCCCATCTTAGGATCTTGAAAAACACGGGCGATATCCTTTGCTCTCTTTCTGACACTCAGATTTTTAATGGATTTACCTGCCAATAAAAGGTCCCCTTCGTCCACCGATAGATTGCCAGCCAAGATATTCATCAAAGTGGATTTCCCTGCTCCATTTCCACCAATCACAGAGATAAAATCTCCCTCTTCAACTTCTAAATCTAATCCTTTAAGGACATGGTTCTCATTAACCGTCCCTGCTTCAAATGTCTTGTGAATATTTTCAAGTGTTAATAAACTTGCCATAACTTTCTCCTCCTATTCATTTCTCGATTTCAGACTACGAATCTTTAATCTCTTTTGCAATTCTGGTGCAAATAAAACTAAAGCGAGCAAAATTGCATTAAAGAGACGTACCAAGTTTTGATCTAGATTTGGAATTTCATAGATATTTAAAATAATCAAACGGTAAACAATAGCACCAATTCCGATGGATAACAAGCGACCTCCAATGGTCAAGTCGTGAATCAAGACTTCCGCAATAATCACTGCACTCAAACCAACCACGATAGTCCCTGTCCCAGAAGTTACATCTGAAAACCCATCATTTTGGGCGAACAAGGAACCACATAGGGCAATCAAACCGTTTGAAATCATGTAACCAACAATCTTCATCGTATCTACATTGACCCCATTTGCCTCACTCATCGGAATATTGTCCCCAGTCGAACGCAAGACCAAGCCAATCTCTGTTTTCATCAAAAGAGTCAAGACCAAACAAACAAGTAAGAGACAGGCTAAACT